>WQTJ01000081.1 GCA_009786345.1 Dehalococcoidia bacterium
TGATCCCCCCCTTCTTTTTAAGCCCAGTTTATTGTACTATTCATACACTGATACTATCTTTACTTCTGGACTACTTTTCGGGGGGCAGGTCACGTAACCTAGCAATACCGCCGCCAGTTATAACTGCAAGGCAGGCAGGTGGTTCGGCTCCGGCTGTGATTATTTGAGACTTCATTCGTAGCAATGTATTGGCTGCTTTTTCAACCTGAGTCTCACCAAGTTTAATTTCAAAAGCTTCCCATGTGCCATCGGGCATTTCAATAATGGCATCAACTTCTAGTTCACTATTGTCACGATAATGAAAAATATTGCCGCCATAAAAACTGGCATAAACGGCAAGATCTCTTAAACATAGGTTTTCGAACATAAATCCGAAAGTAGTTGGGTCTTGCAGCAATCGTTCTCTATTGACGCCAAGCGCGGCAATGGCAAGCGATGGGTCGAAAAAAAATTCTTTTAGGTGCTTGTCTCATAATTGATTTAAACCGTATGTCTGGATTCCATGCCGGTATTTCTTCGATGACGAATATTTCCCTTAAGTTATTGAGATATTTGGTTGCAGAATCTCGTGAAATAGCAATATCTTCATCGCTGAGAAATTGTCTTTCCGTTCCATCAGTAAAATTATCAGCAAAATGCAAATATATGGGTGGTCTTTGTTTTTAGTGCTTAAAACTCACTGTTCGGCAAAATATGTTCCATTACAAAATCATCCATAAAAAATCCGCTACCGATATCGGTTTTGATGGAATCAACAATTGTAAACCCAATTTTCTTATATACCGCTATTGCGTGTGCGTTTTGTTTATTCACTGTCAAACGAACTTTATCAAAGCTGTGCTCGCATCGGCATAGTTTGATAACATCGTTCAGTAAGCTTCTGCCAATGCCTTTGCCGCGTGAATCGTGATTGACATAGAACTTGCTAAGTAGCATATAGTTCTCTTTTGGTACGATACTGCAATAGCCAAGCATATCGCTTTCGTCTTCTCCAAGTGCTATAAGATAGATGTAGCCGTCATTATTAATGTCCGTGCAAATACGATCTGCTGATTGGAACTTTGCCAGCATGTAATCCACTTGTGCGGCACCAATAATAGGCACGTAGTACTCGTGCCAAATTTCATCGGCGAGAGCGGCAATGGCGGAGGCATATATTTTCAAATCATAAGTTGCAGATTTTGTAAGTTTAATAATGCGTGTGATGCTTTTATTGTGTCCGCTGAAAATATAATATCCGCTCTCATTTTGAGGTGTGTACGACATGTTATAACTCTCTATTTCTTGATAGTGATTACGTTGCCAAAGCGGCATAGCAATATTATACAGGCGTGTTGAATAATGCAATTCTAATAGTGGAGCATACATATTGATCCCCCCGATTAAATGTTACGGCTTTATAGACACAACTATGCATTATCATAGCTTTACAAGGACGCAATATTTAATCGGTACAGCAATAGTTGTGATAGCTATGCCGAATTTGCAAGCGACGGCGTATTAGTTTTAATATTGAATAATTCATATTTAGCGATTGGAAGATATAAGGACACTATGCCTATAAAATCTAGACTACGGATAGCTTTGGCAGCCGGTGCTTGTGTGTTTATTTTGAATCTGCTGGTGGAATGGCTGCTAAACCGTGAGTTGGTAAAGCCGGACTTTTTGATTTCTGTGTTGGCAGGAGTTTTTGTTATTTTAGTTGTCTTTTTACTGCTAAGGCATGTGCCTAAAAGAGATCAGGGAAATAATTGACAATTATTCATTAAAAGCTAGTATAATTACTTATAAGGTGCTTGATGGTTAATGTCCCTGGTATGGCCAAATTTAGCGCAAGGAGCGGACATGTCGATTTCTGGCTGGTGTTTCACTCTCGGAATATTGTTTGTGCTGATTGGGGTAGGGTTCTTTATATGGGGCAAAAAAGAAGCACATGACTACGAGCTTTATTTGGTGTCGTGTCGTGACCTGCGTGAATTCATGGAACGCACCCCTGAACGTCCTGAACCTGGAGCACTCAAACATGGCGGTATCATAGGTATGGTGCTGGGTGTTTGGTTGCTGGTTGCCGGCCTTTTCTTTTTATGATGCATTTTGAAGTGAAGGTGTTACTTGCTGGCTATAACATAGGTAGCCTGTAAAGGATTCATCTTTTTATTATCTTTGCAGGTGGCCAAAATTATCGGGGAGGTGCTTCATGCAAAGAACTCGTGCTTATTATCGTTGGCAAAGGATGCGTACAATCAGAAAGAAGTTGTCTTTGCTCAAATGCATAGGTGGAGATGACTTGGCGCAAGGCTGGGTACGAGGAAAACCTGGCAGGCTAGCTAAAGGGAAAGTCCATTGCTCTTGTTATATGTGCAGAGCAAAATCTTATGATTATATTTCCCATCAAGCTGCAAAACAAAATGAATCGGCAACCCAGCAAATGCTTGGCTATGTGGCTTAGCTTGTCATTAAAGTTGGGTCACAGCATTTAGCCCAAGCTTGTTTTGAACGTCATTTAGCTTGTAGTAGATGCCTTTATGCGCTAATAGTTCTTCATGCGTGCCGATTTCAACAATACAATGCCCGTCTAGTACAACTATCTTGGCTGCTTTGCGTATTGTTGATAGGCGGTGTGCAATGATAATGGTGGTGCGTCCGCGCATCAGGTGTTCTAGCGCCTGCTGTATTAGAAACTCTGTTTCTGTGTCGACTGAAGAAGTGGCTTCATCCAAAATCAATAATGGTGCATCTTTTAATATGGCGCGGGCGATGGAGATGCGCTGTTTTTGTCCGCCTGACAATTTGATGCCGCGCTCACCAATAAGAGTATTGTAGCCATCTGGCATGGTGCTGACGAAATCGTGGACGTTGGCTATGCGTGCTGCGGCTTCTATCTGCTCATCACTTGCGTGCGGGTTGCCGAATAAGATGTTCTCACGCACGTTACCATGAAATAGAAATACATCCTGCAGTACGATGCTTATCTGCTGGCGGAGGCTCTCAAGAGTGATATTGCGAATGTCTTGTCCGTCCAGAGTAATAGTGCCGCTTTTTACGTCATAGAAACGCGGTATAAGGCTGACCAATGTAGATTTACCTGCACCGGAAGGTCCGACTAATGCTACTACGCTGTGTGCGGGGATGTCTAAGTTGATATGGTTTAGCACGGGTTGCCCTGCTTGGTACTCAAAACTAACATCTTGGAACTTTAAAATTCCGTCAGCTCTATTCAGCTTGATAGCGTTTGGAGGGTCTTGTATCTCAGGCTCTTCGTTTATCAGCTCCGCTACACGGTCGGCTGAGGCCAATGCGCGCTGCACATGTTCCCATGATACTGACATGGTGCGCACTGGCTGGTAAAGCATGTCTAGGTATAGAAAGAAAGCTACCAATTCAGGAACGGTGAGTACTTGGTTAAATGCTAACCTGCCGCCGAAGTATATAACAATCAATGTGCCTAAAGCCGAAGCGAACTCAACCAGCGGGTCGAATGCCGACATAAGTTTGATAGCTTTTAGAGATAACATGCGGTGACGCTCTACACTCTCATCGAAATGCTGGCTTTCCTCTTTCTCGCGGGTGAAAGCTTTGATATCGCGTATGCCGGATAAGTTGTCGTTTAGTATGGCGTTGATGTTTCCGAGTTCTTTCTGGCGTTCACGAAAAGCAGGGCGTACGTAGCGTGCGAAACCGCGCATTGCCAGTACGACAAGTGGAATGGGAATTAGACTTAACAAAGCCAAGCGCCAATTGAGGAGAAACAGCACTAACAGTACACCAATCATTGTAATGAAACTGACTAATACATCGGGTATGGCGTGGGCGATAAGATCTTCAAACTGGCCGACATCGTCTATAACTCGTGTCATCAGCTGCCCAGTCTGTTTGTTTTCGTAGAAGCGCAGTGAGAAGCGCTGCATGCGCTCATAGATGTATTTACGTGTATCAGCTACTACGCCCCAGCCTGCTATGTGGGAGTAATAGCTTTTGACAAAGCTAAGCCCTGCGCGGACGATGAAAATTACCAGTGCTAGCAATGCAAGCTGTGTGATTATTCTCAGTGTATCTGCTGATGCGCCATTGTCACTGAGTATGCCAAGCAAATTTTTGATAATTAGTGGAACAAGCAGTTGCACGCCTACTAGCAGCATCATTGCGATGACGGTGATGCTCAGTATGCGCGTATAGCGGCGCGCATAGCTTAATACAATCTTAATTGGTTTCAAAGATGGCTTCTCTCTAATAACTGTATTATTTCTGATACAAACAAATACCTAATCCTATGCCTGCATAATAGCTTTGTCAAACACAGGTATGTGTGTTTGTGATAATTATAGTGGTTATGATTTATAAAGGACTATAATAACAGCAAGGCAAACTTTACCAAGAAAGTAACATGGACTATTTTATCTCGTAACCACTATATATATTGGTGGCGGTAGTTACATTGTGCTATAGCTATTTTAGATATATAATACTAGAACAATCGGATATATTCACAGAGTCAAAAATGCACAATATTTATGCGTGGAGATTAAAATGAGTAAGAAGTCCTTGAAGCGTGTTATCTTAGTGTTTATCGCGTTATATGTTGTTATATTTGCATGTCGAGCCGTTTATGAACTTACTACATTGAGCGAAACAAATAATATATACTGGGGGACATATGGCTTTCCTTCCTCTCATAACTATGTGTCAGTACCATCGTCTGATGCGCTACTAATAGGCCAGAAATATGAGCGGATTGCTAGTATTGTGTCTAAGACTGTAAATTTTGATATAGATATGGAGCAGTTAAGTGCTACTTTGGATAAACATAATGCTATTGTACAGATGGAAAGTAGTAGTGGGCTTTCTGGCAGCCGCCGAATAGAGTTTGTTCTAGGTGTTAGTCCTGAAAACTTTGATGAATTGCGCGATGACGTATTACAAATTGGGCGAATAACATCTTCTACAACAACTAAAACAGACAAAACAGATGAATATCTCCAGATACTTGCGGAAAAGGAATCACTTGAACGTCGCTTGGCGAGTTATCAAGAGCTTAAAGCGCAAGCTGGTAATGTGTCTGACTTATTGCAATTAGAAGATAGAATCTTTGATGTTGAAGCGCGAATTCAGCAACAGCTTATTAAGCTTGGTGAGTATAGTGAGGAAAGCGCACTATGTACAGTCAATGTTGCTTTGCATGAAGTAACTGAGCCGAGTGTTTTGAGTAAACTTTGGAGCGCACTAAAGTGGTCAACTGGTACATATGCCATAATCATTGCGATATTGGCGCTGACTTTGTGTAGTGCTTCGGTGATTACGTTGACCTATAACTACTTAAAGAAAATGCTTGTGGGAAAATCGGCGGACAAAAAACAACCTCAAACAGAAAAACAGTGATGTTAAACACAAATTTTCTGAATTTGCCTATTGACAAGCACATGTACCTATGTAATAATCCCGACAGGTAGAAAGTTTGGTACACCCAACCTGTGAGTATGAGCTTCGCAACCCAGTGTTCAGGCCATGGATGACAGACTATAGCCGAGTAATTAAGAATGGAGGTCATCCGTGAGCTATCAGGATAGAACTCTCGCGTGCGTAGATTGTAACGTTGAGTTTACGTTCACTGCTGCTGAGCAGGAATTCTACGCAAAAAAGGGTTTCACCAATGATCCCAAGCGCTGCCCGACCTGTCGTGCTGCCAAAAAGCAGCAGAT
>WQTJ01000082.1 GCA_009786345.1 Dehalococcoidia bacterium
TTATTCCGGTATGGTTGATTCTGTTAAACGTGTAACTCTATTCAGTTTGTATGCCATTTCATCGGTAAATTCGCGACTTTGTCAACAGCTCCGAAACGGCCCGATGATAGATGGGTTTGGGGCGATAGCTCCAACAAGCGAAATAGAGACTTCCCGATGTCGGGAAGTCTCTATTTCTGACAAGTTTGTGTTCAAACTTGCATTGCTTGCCAGCAGTATCGTGAATTCACAATAGTTCTTGTTATCATGAAGTTTGTAGTATCGTGAAATTTGGCTCAATCCACTGAAATGCGAGCCATTTTTGCAAAAAATATCATGATAGCTTGTTTTTTCGGAACACCGATAATCTCAGTTATAGGAACTTTTATATAATCGGAACAATAATCGGTTAGATGCATCAAAACGCTTGATGCAGGGAAACGCAGTTTAATTTGAATGATAATGGCACCCACTTCTCTGATTAATAATTGGTTTTTATACAGTGCGCAATCTGCCTTAAAATTCCATATCCTGGCTCCTCTTCAATGTTTGCCGTTATTTGGGCATCGCGCTTGGTCCACACTCCATTCCAACGCACCTGGGTGCGCTCGGTAAGGGCAACACAAATTGATAAATCCTCATTTGGTGGAAAAGAGCTAATAATGGCATAATCTATAAACATCTGTATATGAGCTTGATTTGCTCCAAAATAATAAAAGTCAAGAGAATTGTTATACAGACCATCCTTGATAACTTTACAGTGCTCATCCGTAAGAACAGCAGCTGAGTTAAGCTCGTTGACAATAATTATTTGGCGTCGATATCTGCGTTTGTCATAGTTTAATAAATCATTGGTAATATTATCCACCCTCCTATACTGAAAGGTTTCCCTGAAATAAATATCCTCCCCATAAAGAATGACCTCATGAGGGAGTTTATTGTTGATGATGTCTACTGCTTCATCATATGAATCTAAAAAATCCTCGCTGGGGCTTATTTTTGTGCAACCAAAAATACAAGTTGTTGCTATCATGGCAACAATAACAACCACTAGGATTCTCCAATTATTCTTCATGTTAACATCCCAATTATATTATTCTACGGATTATATGCTAACAAAGCCCTACGTTCCATAAAATAGACGTAAGGCTTTGTTAGCAAAACCAAGTAACTAACACCACTGACAAGTGTTCAGTTCGCGGCGCAACCCATTCAATAGTCTCTTAGTTATGGCGCACAAGTTCCAGAATATAATAAGCTTATACTAGCTGTTCCAAGCGCGGCATCAACGACTTGAGTTGTATTACCGTCCCAAGTTGTATTACCGTACACATACGCATAGCGGAATGACACGGAATAATTAACTACAGAATCATTTGTGTTACCAATCGGAGTCTTGTAAGTACAGGCACCAAATGTTTGGTGGTTGTTGGTGGTCCATTTGTTTATTGCAGCCTTAATACCACCCGAGTTACTGAGGAGTGTGCGGGTTGTTTTATAGTCATACGTAATAACAGTAATACCAGAGTTTGAATTTGCGCTTATGTCGTAGCAATTTTCAGTAATTGTTGACGAATAACCAGTCTTTAGAGAAAAGCCAAAATCTTTGCCACTTATGCCGCCTGTAAACCCAACATCCCATGTTGAGGAACCAGAGGGCATTGATGCTTGAGGTGCAAAGTTGACCGGCAGTTGGTTGCCATTTAGCGGCATAGTTATTTTGCTCTGCTGGTTCATCCCCCAGTAATAGTAGCCACTGCCAGCAGGGGTTTTTAATGGCTGTAGCTCTAACCGTGTCATAAGAACATCATAATAGTAGCCTCCATATGTCGAATCAGATCGTGCACGAACCGCAGCAATGGTTGCATCACCAAGTGCATATCCACTGGAAGAGTATGCGCGCAATATAGTGTACGGAGCTCCGTATAACACATAGCTATACCCTGATGATGGCATTCCAAACCCATATGCGGCAGGGTTTGCGTTCACATTAATTGGGCTCATTCCAATAAGCAATACCAGAGCCCCCAAAATAGCAATGCTTCCTCTTGTGATTAATTTCACTATCGTCCCTCCAAAATATTTTGTGCAATATAACACTATGGCAACTGA
Source organism: Dehalococcoidia bacterium (assembly GCA_009786345.1). Lineage (GTDB taxonomy): Bacteria > Chloroflexota > Dehalococcoidia > Dehalococcoidales > UBA1222 > WRNG01. The sequence goes on from WQTJ01000082.1 coordinate 2,092, forward strand.
TGTCAATCTCCTTACTTTACTAGCACTTCCAATGATTCAGCTGCTCAACCACCACCGTTGCTAGAGATTGTAATTCAAAATCGGTCTGTGGAATCAGACATGAGTATGTTATTACTATGAAGACACTGGAATATCTGACAACAAGGGTTTCATAGTACCCATCAGTAAACCCCATTAGTTTTCTGTCCAAAAAAGCAACAGACTTATCACCTACTGCAATAGAATCTCCTTTCTTGTAGCCCATCTCAAGAAGTATGTCGCTTGGGCTTATTTCCTGCGCCAAATTATACTCTGTAATCCACATGGTGCACACTAATTCTCCGCTGGATAGCGACCAAACAATTGCCTTACTTCCCTCTCCAAGTAATTGTGAATTAGCGTTTATATCATACACTTTAGAAAGAGCACCTTTGGGGAGGCTAGCGGATAAATCAAAAACCTTTGGAGCATCCGCCAGTGTCAATTTGTGCGAACCGCACGACACATTTATAACCAAGAAAGCAACGAGAAGAATGCATCTAATAAATAGGTTTATCCTAGCCATAACAACTCCAGAAAGTTGCAACGATTTCGCTCTTGTTTCTGTGCACAGTCTATTCAGTGTTGTCAACTACAAACAGCATTATACATTAGAACTATTTTTCGCTAAGCTCTTCCGGAACGGAAGAGCTTAGCATTCAGTTGTATTCAGCGTATTTATGCTATTTCCAAAATATATCTATCTGATCCCATGTCGAATATCTTGAGCTCGTCGAAGAGTCTGATACATGATTCATGCTTGAAATACCAACATTGACTTCGGTTGTGGTGAACATTCTTACAATATAAGTATGCCCAGCCTGCAAATTGACTGTGGCCCTACTCACAATACTTCCTCCTGCATTGTTCCAAGCACTCCCAAAAAATGTCACATGGGAAAATATTGGCTCAGTTTTAATAAGAGTTGATGAGCCAGTTAAGTCCCATATCTCCATCTTTACTTCCCAACACGCATTCCCATATCCTGGAGCTGAAAGGTCAGCAGTGGCCTTACCGTATAGGGATATATCGGCATTCCTTGAACCAGTTCCGTAAACCGTAAACGTTTGCCCAGTTGTAGATCCTGCCTCGGCAGTCCCTGAAAGTGCCAGTGTTACCTTTGCGTAATGCGAGCGCGTACTTAGGTTAGTCGAGTGGGTGTACGCCCCTAAACTTGAGCCACTATGCCCTGACTGCGCATGATCGGCTGTAGTGAATGCGATATTTGTTCCCATGTACACGCTTGCTGCTCTAGTGGGCCCAACAACTGGGTCAGGAGTCAAAACCATTCCAGATGGAGTCCATGAGGACAATTGCTGCATCAACTTCCATTCCGCATCGGAGATTGGTTTGCCGGCATACGTCTCATTCCATGCCTTTTCCATCTCATAAATGTACTCAGAGATGGGCTCGCCACTGGGGTTATAGATTACAAAAGGTGAATGAATTCTGCTAGCCCTTGCACTATCATTTAGCCCCTCGGCACTAATGGGTATTACAGTGGAAAGTGCAATACAAGCAACTATAGAAATGACCAGTGGTTTTAGTAAAACCGAACTTAACTTCCTCAATTTATTCTCCTTATAATTAGTAACCGACTGGTTGTAGTGGTAGGTATCCAAGGAAAACTGATGTCACAAAAAATCAGGGATATCAACATATTCTATAGGCCATTTCCTCCTTGTATATTATTACTTAAAGACACCTCGGATAACTTCTAGTTGGTGCCAATTAGTGTGTCTATTACACATGTGCACTTCTGCTGACTTGCCTAACACATCAGTATTTCAAGGTATCCTTAACACAAATGGCTGATGTGAGGTATGGGCATGTCTGAAAATTAATGGCATTCCTCTTTCCTAATAGACGTTGTCTCCTCAACAAACTATTCACTGCGCAAGTGAACCTGTGATTTTTGCTTTCCGGAAATAACAAAAAAGCCACTAAGCCCATGGTTTTCATGGAAATTAGCGGCTAAAGGCCTTTCCGATTTTACGTTTTTGGTTATTATGAGTGCGCTAGAATACATTGCACTACCTCTATGTTGTACAGCGTCTTTGAAGTATCTATGCGGTATTCTACATCTGGTAAGCACTAATGTCAACAGGTATTTTATAGGTTATTTAAGAAAGTGTTATAGCTTGAAACGCCATACTGCCTATGGCAGCACATGCGTATATGCAAACACTAATGTAGGTGTACTAGATTAGGCAGGAGAAACATTGGATAGGATGTTCGAGGATATAAGAAATATGGAATCAGATTGTTATGGGGACGACGGTTTTATCGGGACGACCGCAAGTGTCATGCCCATAGGACGTAGTACTCTAATCATAGTGGACAATTGAGGGTCATGAATTCCCCGCTCTAAGCGGTAGATGCTTGCCTGCGGCACGCCGCTTTCAGCTTCAATTCTCTCTTGTGCGAAGCCTTTTTCATGCCGTGTGGCAACAATGGCTTTTATGAGGGAGTCTCTTAATGCATCTACGCCTGTTTCATCATAAGGGGCGGGAACATTATTCACCGGCGAAACGCACTTTTTTCTCATAGTTGAGCACACTTCACAAGCAATATTTAATAGGCGGAAGTGTAAACTATAACGAACACTTCATGTCAACAGGCACAACATGCATGAATACTGTACATAATAACACTTTAATTGTGCCTGTGAATTACTTGAACTATAGCAGTTCGCTATAGTTTGTTGAAAAGACTGCAAATTTTCAGTACAATTCTGATATGCCTTCCAATAAGCTCTGGTCAACATCTCAATTTGCCAAGTTTGCCCGCATCAGCCGTTTTCGCTTGATAGATTATGACGAATTTGGGCTTTTATCACCGGTAAAGCGCGGGGAGAATAACTATCGCTATTACCAAAGTTCGCAGCTTGCAGTGGTTAATTTAATCCGTACACTACAAAGGCTGGGTATAACTCTGGAAGAAATTAAAAAACTAAAAGACAGCCGCACTCCGGAAAGTACTGTTGATTTTATTGCGCAGCAGATGGCAGAAGTAAATAAAAAAGTAGAGTATTGGGTTGCTGCCAGAAAATTCCTGCAAAACATCCAAAAACCCATTGTTGAGGCTTTAAGCGTTAATGAAAAAGAAATCACCATAGAGTTTAAGCCGGCTGAAGCCATCATTCTTGGTGATTTGAACGATTACAGCAGAGGCAGAGATGACTTTGACGCTTTGTCAGATTTTTACTATGCAATGCTCAAGAAATATCCGGGGATAGATATGAACTATGCCGTTTGGGGGCGTTTTTCTGAGAACCGCATTAAGAACGGTGATTGGAAATGGCCGGATAGGTTCTACTTTTACAACCCCGAAGGCTTCGATCAGAAACCTGCAGCGCTTTACGCCATTGGGTATAAACGCGGTGGTTATGGGCAACATGCCGACTTATATGAACGCTTAACCAGTTATATAGACACATACGGTTTTGAGATATGCGGCGATGCTTATGAAGAATACCCTCTCAATGAAGTATGCATTGCTGACGAATACAATTATTTAATGCGGGTAATGATTACTGTTCAGAAGAAACAACCCGAAGGCACACAGCCGAAACCAGTGCTCAGCACTCCGCTCCCGCAGCGCCTTGGCAGGCTTAACCGGAGGTAGTAGCCAAACAGCTGCTATTCAGACCCATCGCCTACATTGCCTTTCCATGTCTTGCCGTTGGCTATGT
>WQTJ01000083.1 GCA_009786345.1 Dehalococcoidia bacterium
TTACCTCCAAATACCAAAGATAAAACATTGACGGCAGCGATGATAACCGGGGTAATAATAGGCAAAAACAAGATTGGCAGTACCATCTCGCGCGCCCTAGTATTGACCGCTAGCGCGGAGAACAAAGTGCCCACTGCCACAAAACCAATCGTGGCCAGTAAAGTCACAACAATAACTTCCAGCTTAAACACCGCCACGTTATAAAGCAAAGCAAATACTGACAGCACAACCACCTCTACCAGCAACATAAAAAATAAACTGCCAAGCGCCTTGCCTATGTAAATAGCCTCACGCGCCACAGGGCAGCACATCAACCCCTCTAAACAGTTCTCTTCTTTTTCAGGAATGAAAGTCCGATTGAGCGCAAGCACCCCTGAAAAAACAAAAGCTACCCATAAGATACCAGGTGTAATTTGCAGCATTAGTGACTGATCAGGTTTAAATGTAAAATTAAAAATCACCAATACCAATACAGCAAAAACCAGAATTGAAGAGATAATCTCGCGAGTGCGCAACTCAGACAGAATATCTTTCCAAGCAACGGCAGCTACATGGTTCCAGAATTTCACGACTTTACAACCTGAGTAAATTCAACATATTTTTGCTGCAAGCCTACCAAATCCAAATTACATGAGTGCTCATGATAAACAATACGTCCACGTTCTAATATGACAATGTCATCACATACTGCGAGCGCTCTTTCAAAGTTATGGCTGGCAAAAATAATTGTGCGAGCCGCCCCCTCATAACGCAATATATCCCATATGGCACCCAGCCCCTGCTGGTCCAATCCCGTTTCCGGTTCGTCCAGTAGCAGTATGGATGGACTATGCAGTAAAGCACGCGCTAAAGACATACGCTGCTGCATACCGCGTGAAAAAGTGGAAAAGCGTGTATAGCGATATGCTTCCAACCCTACTAGTTTCAGCATTTCCAAAATGCGCTTTTCACGTTTTTCCACGCCGTACATACGAGCATAAAAATCCAGATTTTCCCAAGCAGTAAGATTGCTATATAGGTAGCTTTGGTGTGCTACAAGCCCTATGCAGGAGCGGACCATTTGAGCATGATCTTTCATCTCAAGCCCATCTATTAGTATTTTACCGTTGGTAGGCCGCATAATGCCGGTTAATAGCTTTATAAGCGTTGTCTTGCCTGCTCCATTTGGGCCTAAAATTGCCAGCGTCGTCCCGGTTGGAACACATAAGTCCACCCCGCGTAGTGCTTTGTAATTTCCAAAAGACTTGGCTAAACTGCGCGTTTCAACAGCTAATGGCGCAATATTTCCAGCTGTACTATTATTCATAATAAGCGCTTTTATTTTAGCGTTTTACAGAAAACACAACCTCGGGCAAAACATAGCAAATCCTGTTAATCTTCATTGCCAGACGAGCGTCGTGAAGACGCACTAAAAGACAATGCTCCACCCAAAAGCAGCAATAATCCACCAATCCAAATCCATTGTACCAGCGGTTTAACCATGACCGTTATATAAACTGGGCTAGTCTCATAATAATTTTCAAAGTCATCAAATACGATATACAAATCTCGCAACGGATTGCTACGTATAGCTACATCACTACTAATATTGTAATCGATAGCTTCGCCGATATTATGCGTACGTGTCGGATACATACTACCTGCCGCAACATTGTTGTATTCTAAATCAAATTCAGCTACAACAGTACACCACATTTCATAAGCACTATTGCCATAATCAAAATGCAACCCATTATAGGTTAATGTATAATCGGATAGTGTTATGCTTTCCCCAACATTGACATGCATACGCTTATCACTACTATAACCATAAGCCGACGAGCCGATGATACCCAGCGCCATTACTACTATAGCAATATGGGCGATATAACCACCATAACGACTACGATTAATTACCAATAAACGCCAGAAGGCCACAAACGCATTTTCGTGGCACCCGCGCATGCGTGACAGAACATCACGCCCCCACTTATATAAAGTAGCCACTACCGTTACACCTAGTACAAATAATGGCAGAAGTACATACCAGCGTGTCCAGCCGCAGACAACCGCCAGAATAACTGCTATTAATCCTCCCAGCAATGGCCATAATAGTTGGCGAGTTAATTTATTCAGATTTGGGCGGCCCCATCCCATAAACACACAAACCCCTGATAGCAGGATAATAATGATAAAAACCGGCAAGTTAAATATGTTGAAATATTTTTGGTCAGTCGTAGTCTTAGTAATAAAGGGCAACAACGTACCAGCAAGTATGATTATCGTAGCAACAACTATTATCCAGTTGAACAAAGCAAAAGTATTATTTGCGGATACCAGCGTATCATTATTAGTAGCACTAGAAAGATAATCCCTGCGATCAATAAATAAATAGATTGCACCTGCCAAAACAAAGAGTAAAAAGATAATGAATACCCACCCCGTTCCAGATGGGGCAAACGCATGTACTGAGATCGGTACGAAGCGAGTAACGAACGCACCTAAAATAACCAACCAGAAAGAGGCGATAGCTAATACAACAGTCCAAACCTTATAAATGCCACGTTTTAGATATATCACGTTGGAATGCAATAATGCAGTCAGTAACAGCCACGGCATCAACCCTGAATTCTCGACTGGGTCCCACGCCCAATAACCACCCCAGCCTAATGAAGCATAAGCCCACCACATGCCGAGTATATTACCAAGCCCTAACAACACCCAAGCAGCAATCAGCCAACGCCTAGCATTTAATACCCACGTATCGTCTACACGACGATTAAAGAGAGCCGCTATAGCTAACGCAAAAGGTACTGTAGTTAAAGCATAACCAGCCAGTAGCGCAGGCGGATGAAATATCATAAGAGGAGTCTGCAAAGCCAAGTTTAAACCAAAGCCGTCTGCTAACATACTTTCTGCTGCTCTGAAAGGCGCTTCTATAAACAGCAACACCAAAAAGAAAATCTCAACAAACAAAATCGCAGATATGGTATTCGGCATTAGTGCCTTGTTGGAATCATTACTGCGCCATAAGACGATAGCACCGGAAAGAGCCACTATCCAAGCCCAAAACAATAGCGCGCCAGCATTGCCAGCCCACAAACCAGTAAGGAGATATACCGGCGGTGTATCTAGGCTTGAGTAGTTAGCCACCTGAGCCAAACTAAAATCATGGGTATAAAACGCTATCAGCAACAGCATTTCTGCCAGCGTCAAAAGGCAGGCAACAACAAAAACACCTATGCGGGCGGTCTTGGGAAAGCCATACTTATTATCACGCGAATCAAGTAATGCCGATGCAACCGAATAAACAGCAACTACACAAGCCAAGATGAGTACAACATTACCTAAAACCGACATGTTTTGCTCCCTTTGCCTATGTAGCAGGCTCGTATTTGGATGAGCATTTCATTGTAAGTCTGCTTCCCTCAAAGATGCCAGTTACTGCATCATATTGCCCTTCTACCACTAAAGGAACTTCTACCTGGAAAGTATGGGGGACAGTACCAGTGTAAACAACCGATAGTACATCCTCGGTATTAACATCCTTAATAATGAAGTACCATGTAAGGTTTTCTTTGCGAGGATCAGGTTGCAAGACACCATTTACGCGCACAGTTTGATTTGTCAACGGCGGTTCTTTGCTCAACAACTCTCCAACATTGTATTCACGGATGCCAACACCCATAAAGTAGATGATATATCCCAAAACCAAGGCGGCAACAAGCACAACTACACCGCCGATTATGAACTTTCTTTTCTTTGCCATACGCATTCCCACCTAAATGTAAGCGATAGACTACCACTCATATCATTATAGCATACGATTAAACATGGCAAAGAAACAGGCGCAGGAATATTCGTTATTCCTGCGCCTGCAATCAAAACCACATCAAATACTAACTAATTACAATGCCTACGCATGCAAACAATTAGCTGGCAGGTTTTACATGGCAACCACTATTAAAACATTGAGTATTGGTATAGCTCGTGTGATCTTGGGTCGAACCAGCAACTACCTTGTAATCTCTTTTCGCTAAATAGCTGAAATAGGCTGGAGCCATAGGCATACGACGTTGATCATTGTGCTTTGTATCTGGCTTACCTTCTTTATGACAACCAAGACAATCCGTACCATCTTTAAGGTCATTTAACTTATGTGATACTATTACATCAGCCACTGGTTTCATCTCTTCGGTTGGAAGTACAACACTACCCACTGGGGGGCTAACGCTCGGGGATTTGCTGGGAGTACCACTACCATCATCGCCGCAACTACAAGCAGCAGCTATCAACACAGTACTCAGAATACCTGCGATTAAAAACGATGTTGACCCTTTTTTCATATTTGATTCTCCTTTTTCTATCTTTTTTCTAAATTAAAAGCCTCTGCCGAGCCTTTTCACCCTACAAACAATCAACAGCTATTCCAGCAGTGCACACGCGATTATATCACTACATTTGCCGACGGTCAAATCAGCAGATAGATTGTTAAGAAATATTTAGTCCTCAGCTCTAGCGTGGCATGTAACTCCAATTGAACAGTCTTTGTTAGTATATTGCTCTTCAATATGATCATACATTTTCCCCTCTGTTCTCAGGAGGTCAGCTGCATGGCATACCAAACAATTATTAAAACGCACGTCCACAGCATGTGGAATTTCCGGAGCGATTTTCGAGTCGTTACCAGACATATCACGAAGAGTACATCCTGCTGTTACTGATATAGTAACTACCAAGCCCGCTATTAATATCAACAACTTTTTATTCATATCATTCTCCTAACTCTTATTGGTACGAGTCGTCAAATCGTCGAACCAAACAGGATGATGATGTTCTACAAACTTCTTGGACATAGTACCGGTAAACCATGAACGGAAAGCAGGCCAGTCACCAAGCACCACAATGATGCAAACATGTACCAAAGTAAATAAAATGATAAAGACTGTAAATACATCGTGGATAACTGTTGCCCAGCCCACCATGCTAGTGTTTAAATCCCATACATGATTGGCTACCTTAACAGCGCCAGATATAAGGATGACTAAGCCAATAGCCATATACGGCATAGCTGCACTCTTCTGCGAAGCAAGATATTTCTCGTCCTCGTTCCATTTGCGGCGCAAGAAATATTTGCCTATGAAGCCGTGTATGACATCTCGCAAATTGGGAACTAGCAAAGCCCAATCACGGGTAGCAATATAGTCAGCGACAAAGAAGAACGCGCTGAAAAGAATCATTACTACAGAGAAGTAGTGCACGTTGAGAGCTTGGAGAACCGCTGTTGAATCTTTGGCAAAAACTGGAATAATCCACAAAGATTTACCGCTCATGACAAAGAAGCCCATCATAACACCAGAGAATATAGCAGCAAAGATTCCGAGAGCAGTACCCCAGTGCGAAAGAAAAGAACCCACGCCATGACGGGTAACCAGTTCGCCTCGGATTTCACATTTCCTCTTCATTAACCCGCGAGCCACACCAAGCGCAGCACCGACCACCACAGCAACTACCAACCCCCACTGAGCAGCACGGTTATTCCACAAAGGAGTGGTTTTAAGAGAGGTATATGATAAAACAATACCAGCCCCCAAAGCGACCAGAAGAGCAGCCAAGACCAATAGTATCTTTTTCAGCATTACTTGTTCTCCTTGAGCTTTTTTATTTTGAACCCACTCAAAAGTAGGCACAAATCCCAGTCAATCCCAACTAGCGAGATAATATAGACTAAAATACATTTAAAGTCAACAACCACGGCTGTTTCATAAATTTTCAACGCCTCGAATATATGGTAAAACAAAGTATGGAGGCGTTGAGAATGGAAAGTATACGGTCAAAGTTT
>WQTJ01000084.1 GCA_009786345.1 Dehalococcoidia bacterium
TCTTTTTTCATTAGATATAGGCTTCATGTAATCATCCTTTCACTGATTACATATTACCACATATTATTGTTAGTGTATAAGGGATTTGCTATAGTTATTGATATTTGCGCAAAGGTTGTGTATAATACAATAAAATGAAACGTAGAGATTTAATTAAGCTGTTATTGGACAATGGGTGGTGGAAAGCGAGAGATTGTGGCGCCCACGCTATTTACACTAATGGCAAAGTATCAGAGCCAATTGCACGTCATACGGAAATTGGGGAAGGGTTGGCTCAGAAAATTATTAAACGCAGAGGATTAAAATAGCCTTTGCAAAGGGGACTTATATGAAAGCATACCCGATTATTTTAAGTCTAAGCGAAGTAGGATATATTGTGTCAGTCCCTGATTTGGGGGTAGACACACAAGGGAATGACATTGCGGAAGCTATTTATATGGCACGAGATGCTATAGGTGCATGGGCAATATTTGAGCAGGATATGGGAAGAATAGTGCCTGAACCGTCAACTGCTCTTCCAAAGGCTGCTAAAGGGGAAATAGCGATGTATGTTGATATTGACTTCGATTCCTATAGAAAAAACTTAGACACTACAGCGGAAAGAACGAATGTCAGCTTACCTCGTAACTTAAAACGCAAAGCAGAAGCGGCAGGACTTAGCTTCTCTCAGACATTGCAAGAAGCACTGAAAGAGAAGTTGCATCTAACAACGTCTAAGTAAAAAGAGAGGTATGAAGTAGGATGTGGAAATCTATAGTTAAGTTTATTATTTTACGTTTTAGTGGAACGTTTTTTATACGTATTGGAATTGGGTGTGTTTTACTTTCAGCTTTATTTATAATTGGTGGACTCTTATCACCTGATTCAGAAGTAGGAATGATTATTGGCGGAGCAACCTTTCTATTAGTGGGAATATTCCTTATTTGGGTTGGGCGTGTTGCTTGGCGGTACAGCAACACACATATTTCTGAAGATATTATTAATAAGAAACTAGAGAAGAAGGCGAAAAGTTAAAATCCTCGCCTTCTTCTTACCTTAATATTGCCGCTATCGCCATCAAAAAAATATGCAGCAATGTTGGACACTATGAACAAAAGAGCTTGGTGATGTAGCCTTAGATAACTTTATACTCCTTGACAAAGAAGTGTTAGACATGTTAGTATTAGCAATCTCGTTGAGAGATTGCTAATTATGCTTAAGCCGCGAGAAGAGTTAATACTCAGTTCTATAATCCGCCAGTATGTTTTGCGAGTTGTGCCGGTATCTTCATCCAGCGTGCTGGATGAGTGCGGCTTGGATGTGAGTTCTGCTACTGTCCGCAACGATGTGATGCGCTTGGAGGAAGAAGGCTACATTGTGCGTCCGCATCATGCTGCGGGTTCAATGCCGTCTGACAAGGGGTATCGCTATTACGTTACGAACTTGAAAGGGCCGGAATTGCCGCTTCAGGAGAGGTTTCTCATTAATCATCTATTTCACCAAGTGGAAGATAAACTGGAGGAATGGCTCAATTTGGCAGTGACGTTGTTGTCACAGCAGGTTAAGAATGTGGCCATTGTTACCACTCCGCGCTCTCCGGCAACACAGTACAAGCATTTGGAAATGGTATCTATTCAACCTCATTTAGCGTTGGTAGTATTGGTCTTGCACGGTGCCAAGGTGCGTCAGCAATTGGTGACGTTTGAAGATGACATGACGCAGGAAGAGCTGACGAGTATGTCCGGGCGTTTGAATAAGTTGTTTGCCGGATTGAGTATGGCGCAGATTGAGCCGAAAGTTGCAGCATTGAATAAGACGGAACAACTCATTATGCAGCATGCGCTGCGCATGTTACAAGCAGAGGACGCATGCAGCGGTCAGGGAATGTTTTTGGAAGGCTGGCATTTTCTGATTAACCAGCCTGAGTTTAGCCAAGGGGCGCGACTGTTGAACCTAATTCGCTTAGCAGAGCAAAAAAGGCTGGCGGATTTGATGCAGCCTCATAATGCTACAGAGTATGGAGTGCGTGTTATCATCGGACGCGAAAACAAGGATGAGGCAGTGCATGACTGCAGTTTGGTTATCAGTCGCTATGGTTTGCCTGGAGCTCCGCTGGGAAGTCTCGCGGTAGTGGGTCCGACGCGTATGGAATATGAGCGCACCATAGCGGTGTTGAGTTATGTTTCTTCGCTTATCAGTCTGCTGGTGACCGAGCTTTATGGCGGCACAGTCACTAGGCGTTCTCATATGAATAATAACTAAATATTGACAGGAGGGAAGTATTATGAACTACGAAGAGGATGATATGTATGTAGATGAGGAAATCTTACGCGACTCCGGAGAACAGGTTTCTTCAGAAAGTGTGGAATCTCTGCGACAGGAGCTTAGCGAAGCTAAGACTAAGGCACAGGAATATCTTGATGGCTGGCAGCGTGGGCAGGCAGATTTCACCAATTTTAGAAAGCGTTTGGAATTGGATAAGCTGGATGCTATCAAATATGCCAACGCTGAGCTGATGCTTAAAATACTGCCGGTGCTGGATGATTTTGAGCGGGCGGTGGAGCATGTTCCTCAGCAGATGGCATCTGATCCGTGGGTGGGTGGTGTTAATGGCATTGCCCGCAAACTGGAGAATACTCTGGAAGTATTGGGATTGAGCCGCATCAAAGCGCAGGATGAGGTGTTTGATCCTTGTGTGCATGAAGCAGTAAGCTGTATTCCAGGCCCTGATGGCATGGTGATTAAAGAATTAGAAAAAGGATATATGTTAAATGAGCGTGTACTTAGACCTGCTAAAGTAATGGTAGGCAACGGCGAAGAAAATTCGTAGGTTTAATAATTTTACTAATGAATCAAAGGAAACAATAAGAAGGAGAAAGAATTAATGGGAAAAGCAGTAGGTATTGATCTTGGGACAACTTTTAGTGAAATTGCCGTCATGCAAGGCGGCGAGCCGGTTATCGTTCCCTCAGCTGAAGGTGGCAATATCACGCCTTCGGTAGTGGCAGTGAGCAAAACTGGTGAACGTTTGGTCGGGCAGGTAGCCCGCCGTCAGGCGATTGTTAATCCGGAAAACACTATTTATCTGATTAAACGCTTTATGGGTCGTAAGTGGGGAGAGCCGTCTGGTCGCGAACTTACTATTGAAGAAGATGCTAAGCGCAAACCTTATAAAGTGACGCGTGGTGCTAATGATGAAGTGAAAGTGGCTATGGGTGGCAAGGAGTATTCACCTCCTGAAGTTTCCGCTATGATTTTACAGAAATTGAAAGCTGATGCAGAGGCCTATCTGGGGGATAAGGTAACTGAGGCTGTCATCACTGTCCCGGCCTATTTCAATGATGCGCAGCGTCAGGCTACTAAGGATGCCGGTCAGATTGCTGGGCTTAAAGTATTGCGTATTATCAATGAGCCTACCGCAGCGGCCTTGGCTTATGGACTAGACAAGAAAAAAGATGAGACCATTGCTGTTTATGACTTAGGTGGCGGTACTTTTGACATTTCTGTTCTTGAGCTTGGGGAAGGTACCTTCCAGGTCAAATCTACTGCAGGTGACACCCACTTAGGCGGTGATGATTTCGACCAGCGCATTATGGATTGGCTGGCTGATGAATTCAAACGCGATCAAGGCATTGACTTGCGTAACGATAAAATGGCCATGCAGCGGCTCAAGGAAGCTGCGGAAAAATCTAAAATAGAGCTTTCTACTGTGCAGTCTACCGATGTAAACTTGCCGTTTATTACAGCTGATGCCTCCGGACCTAAGCATCTCAACATTACCTTGTCGCGCGCTAAACTGGAGCAGTTGGTAATGGATTTAGTAGAAAAAACACTTGGCCCTTGCAAACAAGCCATCGCGGATTCCGGGAAAACGGTTTCACAGATTGACGAGGTGATTTTGGTTGGCGGACAGACGCGTATGCCGCTGGTGCAGCAGAAGGTGAAAGAGCTTTTTGGCAGAGAGCCAAATAAGGGTGTCAATCCGGATGAGGTTGTGGCTGTCGGCGCTGCTATCCAAGCGGGTGTGCTCAAAGGAGAGGTTAAAGATGTTTTACTGTTGGATGTTACACCGCTGACGCTTGGCATTGAAACTATGGGGGGTGTGGCGACACCGCTTATCTCGCGCAATACCACCATTCCCACATCCAAGACTCAGGTGTTTAGTACTGCTTCGGATAATCAGCCCAGCGTAGAAATTAATGTGCTGCAAGGCGAGCGTTCAATGGCGACGGATAACCGCCAGTTGGGCAAGTTTGTGCTAGATGGTATTTTACCGGCTCCGCGTGGCGTTCCTCAGATTGAAGTGACTTTTGATGTGGATGCTAATGGCATCCTCAATGTCAAAGCACGTGATAAGGGAACAGGCAAGGAACAGAAGATAACCATAACCGTGTCCTCAGGGCTTTCCAAGGATGAGGTGGAACGCATGCAGAATGAAGCCGCGTCCCATGCCGCTGAAGATAACAAGCGCAAGGAAGAAGCTGAGGCGCGCAATATAGCGGACAATATGGCCTATCAGGCGGAGAAGACATTGCGCGATAACAAAGATAAGATCCCTGAAGATATCGCCAGCGAGATAAACACCAAGGTGGAAGCGGTTAGATCAGCCATATCCGCCAATGATGTGGAACGTATGAAGAGCAGCGCCGATGAATTGTCGGCAGCTATGCAGAAGGTCGGCAGTCACATCTACGAACAAAATAAGCAATCTGCACCGCAGGATGGCGAGCAGTCAGGCGGAAACGATTCTTCGCAGGGTGGTGACAAATCTGATGACGGTACTGTTGAAGGTGAATTCCGCGAGGTATAGTCTTTATATTCCGAGTGTAATGTAATATAATTTTAGGATATGGAGAAGGGCTGGATATCAATTTCCAGCCCTTCTTTCCTAGCTTTTAGGATGGTAATATTGAGTGTCTGACAGCCGTGATTTTTACCAGGTGCTGGCGGTACGTCGCGATGCTACTCCTCAGCAGATTAAAGCGGCTTTCCGCAAGAAAGCTATGTGCTACCACCCGGATCATAATCCTGGTAAGGAGGCATGGGCTAATCGTAAACTAACTGGTATTATTGAAGCGTATGAAGTGTTGAGTGACACTGATCGCCGTTATGCCTATGATCGTCATTTGATACAGGCTGAAGTGATGGTTAGGCGCAAAAACACTGCGCATCGGTCGAAATCTGTATCACAGTATATGGTTGATATTATGCGCCATCGCGCTACGCCGTCATGGGCGCGTAAAGTGGCTTTTGCATTTGTATTTTTTGATTATTATACAAAGGAAACCAGAAAGGTTAAGTAGGTAATGACTGCCAAAAGAGATTACTATGAAGTGCTGGGAGTAGGGCGGAATGCTAGCAATGACGAATTAAAACAAGCTTTTCGCAAACTGGCGTTCCAATACCATCCCGATAAAAACCCCGGCCCCGATGCAGCTGATAAATTCAAGGAAGCTAGCGAGGCTTATCAAGTATTGTGTGATCAGGAAAAGCGTCAGGCTTATGACCGCTTCGGACATGCTGGTGTGGATGGGTCTTCGCATGGTTTTGAGGGTTTTGGTTTCGGTGGCATGGGGAGTATCTTTGAGGACTTTTATAATTTCTTTAGTGATGCTTCTGGTGGCGGCCGCAGTGCTCCTATGCGCGGTGAAGATATCCAAGTTTCGCTGGATTTGACTTTTGAAGAGGCGGCGTTGGGTGTGGAGAAAGATATCCGTATCACACGCAGCGAAAATTGTTCGGTATGCTGTGGCAGCGGAGCAAAGCCGGGAACACAACCGCAATCGTGCCCTGAATGTAAAGGCAGTGGTCGTGTTCAGCGCGTACAGCAAAGTTTGTTTGGGCGTTTTACCAATGTAGCGGCTTGCCCGCGTTGTTCTGGTAACGGGCAGGTTATTACGGATGTTTGCATCCACTGCCATGGTAGCGGACACGAGCGCTT
>WQTJ01000085.1 GCA_009786345.1 Dehalococcoidia bacterium
CTTATTGGACCTGCAAACATCAAGGTGGAGAGTTTTAAAATCTAGCAACGGAAATGCATTATGCTTTCCAGTGCCAGCAAGCGCTTTTTAGTTTCTATTCCTCCGGAAAACCCGCCGATGCTGCCGTTGGCTGCAATAACACGGTGGCAAGGGATGATTATAGGTAAAGGATTTTTGCCTAAGGCGTTACCTACTGCTCTGGCTGCTTTTGGTTGTCCAAGTTGAGCCGCCAACCAGCCATAACTGCGCGTTTGACCGTATGGAATAGTGAGACAAGTGTTCCATACGCGCTGTTCAAATGTGCTTCCTGCCGACAAGTCCAGCGTTTCATTGAAAGAAAAAGCGTGCCCATTGCAGTAATCTTGGATGCGTGATACTGTGCTGGCAATATGCTCAATGCGTACGCGAAGCGCATAAGAAGAAAGGCTGAGGGCTGCCAAGGCCTCTTTTTCGCTGTTTTGCGGCAGTGTGAGTTGGGCAAGGCCTCTTTCCGTGATTGCAATCCCTATCCATCCCAACGCTGTTTCAAAAATTGTAAAACGTTTCAGTTTGATATTACAATTGTTATGTATAGCCGAGTTCATTTTTAAGGATATATGGTTTCAACGTGGATTGCCATACTAATGCCGCTATCGGTATTGCTGAAGTGATAGGTTTATACTTTAATACCGTTAGAATGTGCCGCCTTGGCGCGGTCTGCTGTTGTTGGCCCCATTCATAATAGGCTCATTTATATAGATATCGCCATTCCTAATTTTGATGTTGTAGCCGCACTCAGGGTTGGTGCATACCCAAGCTTTGTACTTGATAGAAGCTCCTTGACTGCCGAAATCTGATAGGGGCACTAAATCGCCTATATGGCATTTTTGGCATTTGTGTATACAGCATTGTTCCACGAATCCACCTCCCAGCCTTGATTACGAAGAAGTATACACTACTGGGATAACAATTCGCAACCAAGCAACGCTTGTAGTTTTATGTTATATCATGGATGGGGCAAAAGTGTGTTAGTGGCGTAATTCTGCGCTAAAGAGCGTGTTGTAAAGAGTCCCGCGTGGTGTTAGGCGGCTTTGTATGAGGCTTATCGTTTGCACGCTGAAACTTTTCTGTGAAGTTATTGTGATTGCGCTAAGCGCTCGACTCAGTTCTCGTTTTTCCGCGTAGCTGGCTTCGTTGCTTATGCGCGCTAGTGTCAAGTGCGGACAAAATTCTCGTTCTTCTAGGGCCAATCCAGTATGGAGCAATTTTTGCTCCAACTTAATTTGCAGGGATTTTAATTTTGATAGTTTATCGTTTAACCCTATCCAAATAATACGGGGATATTCTAGGCTTGGGAAAGCACCCAGCTTGTCAATAGTCAATTCAAAAGGCTGTTGTTCTATTACTGCTTGTAACATAGCTTGTTGGGCATTTTTCAATGTTGCGGGTGGCACTTCACCTAAAAAATTGAGAGTCAGATGTATGCTGTCTGGAACTACCCATTTGGCATGGCAGTTGCATTGGCGCTGCAGTTTACCTTGTATCTTTGCAATCTCGGAGTAAATAATGGCTGGAATTTCTATGGCGATGAATGCGCGCACTAACCTATTATTACTTGGCATGCAATCCATCCAGCAGTTTGTCGGCGTTGGCGCCTAGTATGGCCTGTTTTAGTTCATTGCTTATTGCCAAGGTATGTATGTCTTTCAATGCGCGAGAATGTGGCATGAGCGGATAGTCGCTACCGAAAAGTATGTGTGTTACATCTACTAGTTTGGATACGTAGCTATAAATTGACGGATCATAAAGAAACGGAGATGCAGCGCTGTCAAACCACGTATTAGCTAGGGCTTTTTTAACTTCTGGCATGAGATTGTAGAAAGGTAAGCCGCCACCCCAATGGGCTAGTACTATTTTAAGTCGTGGGAAACGTGTGATAAATGGATAAATATGCTCTGGCGTAAAGTTGCCTTTACCGGGATACAGGTGCCCTATTGGCTCTGATGCATGAAACAAGCATAATAAGCCGTGCTCAGTGAGAAAACTGGCTATGTGTGCCCATAGGTTGTCAAAAGCGCTGTCAAGGCTATCTATAGAGGGTCGCATTTCTCCCAGCCCTATGGCTCCGCTATGGACGCAACGCTCAAGTTCGCTGAGTGCTGATAGACCATCTTTGGGGCATATTGTGACCAATCCGAACAACCTTTGCGGATAGCGAGCAATAGCTTCTAAGATGTAATTATTTTCTTCATGACATAGTGCTGTGCTAGCCCATGCAAAACCGCATACTATGGACATGTCTATACCAGCATTGTCCATGCTGTCAATTAAATCCTCAGCGCTAGCTATGTGAGCTGTTGGCTGATTATAGAGTTCAGCAAAACCGGCATCCAATGCAATATATTTCTTGCGGTTATGGATTATTTCCGGAGAAAATATGTGAGTATGGGAATCAATGATCATGTTTGGATTATAACATAGAAAAAGAGGAGGCTAACATGAACCTCCTCTTTATAGACAAAAGATGCGCCTAAATTATTTCTTTTCGGATTTGCCTTCGGCAACGGCAGATTCAGCTTTACCATCTTCTGCTTGTGTGTCAGAAGCAGAAGCTTTCTCTTCAGCCACAAGACTAATCTTTACGATAATCTGATCTGGATTGGCATCAATTGTTACCGCTGAATTGAGCTTAAGATCTCGTACGGTGATTGCTTGGTTGCTGCCAGTCAGCACACTGAGATCGACATCAATCTGCGGCGGCAGATCGTCTGGCAGGCTCTCTACTGTAAGTTCAGTCACGATGTGCTCAATGATGTTATTCTTTTGTTTAAGTGCTGGAGGAGTTCCTTTAAAAACGATTGGCAATGCTAATTTGATCTTTTTGGACTTATCGACTTGGTATAGATCAACATGCAACAACAACCCTGTGATGGTGTCGCGTTGAATTTCGCGGATAAAAACATTGCGCGATTCTTTTTCCCTGCCAATCTTGATGTTCAATAGACGAGTGGTACCTTTGCGGTTAATCATGTCTTGAAGTTCAACGGTGTTGCATTGCAGTGCAATTGATTCCATGCCATGTCCGAAAAGGTGTGCAGGGGTTTGCCCTTCGCGTCGCAGGAAACGAGTTTTCTTGCCCGTTACCTCTCTTTGACTGACTTTCAATCCTGTATCTGCCATTGTAAAATGCCTCCTAGCGTATCTCTGCTGTATTATATATTTTTGTGGCGGCCTAACAAGTTATGTTAAATAAGCCCCCAATCCATATATCCCTGTTTAATCGCTGCTAAATACTCAGCAGACGGTTTTCCTTCGTCTTTCTGCTGCTTCTGCACAAAAGCTACGGCCTCTATTAACTCTCCTGTGTCGCGAAAAACATTAACTCTGGTAGTAGTATAATCAGGGCCCTCATATTTGGCTAGTCGTAGCATATCTTGCTCGCTGACTTCATAGAGCCCGCCATGAACTTTGTCACTGTGAGATTGCAGGATACTTGCTACGGCTCCGCGCCATGTGCGAGACCATCCGGCGAAAATCAGTTTATGATTGGGGAGTGTAGCACTGTAACGTACCTTGGCGTTAGGTGCGCGTTCTGCTACCTGTTTGCGATCTAGATTTGAAGCATAAGCAAAATAAAACACTAGTGCCCCCTGCGTTGCTAACCAGCTGTCATGCCTAAACAGGCACGCTCTTCCCAAAGTTTATATATTAGCTGTTTTCACCCTTGGCGTCAAAGAAAGATTTAGTGCTGTACGTTTTTATTGCTTTGATAAATAATCAAGGCAGTAGACATTTACATGAATCTGTTCCCAACGTATTTTAAAAAACATTATCCAATTTGATTCAAAGCTATTGACATTTGCGTTATAAATAGTCTATCCTAGCAACCAAACTCAATAAAAGGAGGTATTCCATGCAAGGTTATTGTGTTAAGTGTCGTGCCAAGAAAGAAATGAAAACTCCAAAGGCCATTACCATGAAGAATGGTCGCCCGGCCACTCAGGGTGTTTGCCCCTCATGTGGCACCAAGATGTTCAAGATCGGCAAATAATCCTGTTACCAGTTTAGTTAGAGGTTCCAATGGCAGCATTGGAGCCTCTTTCTATTTGCAGAGTGCTGCGCAAAACATGGAAAGTTTGACAATCTTAAAGTGGCAGTTTATATTGACATTACTCGCGGCAGGCATTTGTCGCATGTAAGGGGTTCGGCTCATGAAGACATATGGCGAACCAGTGCCAGTTGATACGTTACCGCGTTTAAACGAATATGGTGCTGACGATCTTTTTATATGCTGTGCCAGCTTTGAGGAGCGTTGTCTCTCGGGAACGTTGCGGTTTAGCGCTTCCTTTCGTGTACGATATAGCGTTGTTTTCGTCATTGAAGAACCTTTTTATACCAAGGAAGTTGATGCCAATCTTGTTAAACTGCAGGGGCAGTTAAGTCGCCATACCGGCGAAGGCGTGTATATTATTCGTTGCCAGCGTGACAATCCTGCGGAAGCAATCAGCCAGTTAAAAAACATTTGGCAGAGAATCAAACCTAAAGACAGTGACGAACCATATGTTACACTGGATATCAGCGGCTTTACTAAAATTTATCTGTTGCAATTGCTGTATTTTATCGTTGCTGAGCAGAATCTCGGTATACCTCGTATTATTCATACTACACAATCATATATGCCAACCAAGCTGACGCGTGGTGTGGAGCAGATAACTACTGTGGCTAATTTCTTTGGCACTGTTTCATTTGAGAAACAAACTCTGCTGGTGTTGTTGTTGGGGTTTGAGCCGGAGCGTAGTCTAAGTGTATGGAAGCACTTTAACCCGGCTCGTACGATTGCCTTAATTAGTAATCCGCCGCGTGATGGGCAGATGGATTATTTAGAGTATGCTCAGAAAAATAATGCTTTCCTGTTGGCTCAGCCTGGTGTGGAGTTACGTGACATGCCACCAGATGATCCATATGGTGTGCGCAATATCCTTGAAGACATCTATCATGAAGTGCGCGATGTTTCCAATATGGTTGTCGGACCATTTGGCACTAAGCCGCAAACCATAGGGGTGTTTCTTTTTTGTCTAGAACACTCGAAGGTACAAGTGGTTTATTCGTATCCAACGAGCTATACAAGGTCATATTTACAGCGCCAGCCAGGAGTAACTCTCCTGTTGCCTATGGCGCCTGCGCTGGGAGTAGACATACGCAGGCGCGTACTTGAAGAGGAAGAGTTATCCGACTGAAACCTGTGACAATTTTCCCATTGTCATATCCTTTGCTCGTCGTGTTTTGCATTTGCTTGGGCTGTTATATGCGTTAGAGGATAGTTTTATCTGTCTAGCTTTGTTGATGCAAGAAATCACGCACTATTGACATAGATTTAAGAGGCCCATTGACAAGTATGGTCAATGGGCTATACACTGTCAATGCTATGACAAACCAAAGTTTTAATATCAACGAGGCTGCCCAAAAACTCAATGTTTCCACGCGTACCATTCGCCGCTATATTAAAGCTGGCAAGCTTAAGGCTGAACTTGTCAAAGGTAGTTTTGGAGATGAATATCGCATATTGGAACTACCACCACAGTTGGATCCAAATTTGGATTTGGCTGGAAGTGAAGACAACGAGCAAACTAAATCAATAAGTAAAGCTACGGCTACAGCTTCTATTGATAGCTTTGATTTGATTCGTGAATTGCAAGAAAAGAATTTGGCATTAGCTGCACAGCTTGGTGCTGCAGCTGAGCGCATACGCAATTTGGAAAGTCAGGTCAAGTTGCTGGTACCGCCAAAAACCGAAAAACCTTCTTCCAAATCATTTTGGCGGCGTTTGTTCGGAGGGAAAAAGGCAGACTGAGCAGTGCTTCGGCATTTTGATGACATATATACCTTGCCTCTCTCTAAGAAGGGAGGCTTTTTTATTAAAAACAGGGGGTGTAATACCCCGCCCCTTGGGGCGCAAGATATACACCGCTGCTTGCGGCGGTGCTAAAATGAGGGTATGGCAAAA
>WQTJ01000086.1 GCA_009786345.1 Dehalococcoidia bacterium
TTACTACTATTCAAGAAGCTAAAGAATACTATCAGCAGTGGATGACACTGCGCAGCAGTTTGCCTTATGAGGCAGATGGGATAGTTATGAAGATTGACTCCTTAGCTTATCAAGAGGAACTCGGTGACGTTGGACGCGAGCCGCGTTGGGCTATTGCATATAAGTTTCCCGCTGTGCAAGGGCGTACGCTGCTTAAAGAAATTATTGTCAGCGTGGGGCGCACAGGTACACTTAACCCTGTTGCTGTGCTGGAACCGGTGGTGGTTGGCGGCGTCACTATTAGCCGTGCCGCATTACATAACGAGGACGATATTCGGCGTAAGGACATACGTGAAGGTGATAGAATTTTCATTCAGCGTGCCGGTGACGTAATTCCTGAAATCGTTGGGCCAACGCCTGAAATGTTAACGCAACCTGAAAGGTCTTCGCCTTTTAGTTTGCTTGACAAATTGTATGATACGGTGCGCCAATTGCCTGTCTGCCCTGTATGCGGTGATCCCGTTGTCAAGCCGGAAGAAGAAGTGATGTACTATTGCCCTAATGCTTCATGTCCGGCGCAAGTTGAAGAGCGCTTACAGCATTTCGTCTCGCGCGGCGCTATGGATATACGCGGTATTGGCGAACAGATGGCGGCGTTGTTGCTACGTGAGGGGTTAGTGCATGATATTGCCGACCTCTATACGCTTTATGATCGTCGTGAAGAGCTGCTTTCCATTGAGCGATTAGGTGAAAAGTCGGTTGATAATTTGCTGGCAGCTATTGAAAAGAGCAAAATCCGCACTTTGCCACGCCTTATCAATGCATTGGGCATTCGTCATGTGGGTGAGGAAACTGCGGAGTTACTGACGGATCACTTCAGCGATTTGGATATGTTGGGTGATGCGTCTGAAACTGATTTGATAAATATTCCATCAATAGGTGGTAAAATTGCTGCTAGTATAGTGGCTTTTTTCCGTAACGAGGATAATAAACGTATAATTGCCAAGCTGAAAGCAGTTGGTGTTGGCACAGTCACTGAAACGGCAGTATCTTATGCAGAAGGTTCACCGCTTATTGGGCATGAGTTTGTTATAACCGGTAAGCTGGAGCGTTTCAGTCGTGAGACGGCGGAAGAACATATTCGCGCTCTTGGTGGTACTGCCAAGGGGGAAGTTACCAAAAAGACAACTTGCCTTGTGGTGGGTGTTGACCCTGGCAGTAAACTTGCTAAAGCACGTATGCTTGGAATAAAAGAAATTAACGAAGCTGAATTATTGCATATGCTAGGGCTGGCATAGAAAGAGGATTAATTGGCTGAAATTCGTCCATTTAATGGTATTCGCTACAATACGGATAAGGTGCAAGACTTGTCTTTGGTTGTTTGCCCTCCATATGATGTTATTAGCCCTCAGCAGCAGAAAGAGCTTTATCATCGTGACTTGCATAATTTTGTGCGTATTGAATATGGCAAGCAAAACCCTGGTGATACCGATGGTGACAGCCGCTATACACGGGCTGAGACTTTTCTGGAACAATGGGTTGCTGAAGGTGTGCTGAAAGCGGATGCCGCCTCATCCATATATGTGGATGATCATTATTTCATGCATGGTGGCTGTGAGCGGAAACGGCGTAGCATAATGGCACGCATACGACTGGAAGGCTGGCATCGTATGGTAGTGAGGCCACATGAATGCACATTGGTTGGGCCCAAGAGCGATCGTATTAGCTTAATTCGCGCTATCAAAGCCAACACCAGCCCAATTCTCTCAATGTATGAAGATAAGCAGCATGCTGTTGGGGGCGTGCTGGAGCGTGCTACGGCAGAAACTCCTCTTATGCGTGTAGGTGTGCTTAATGGCGAACGCCACGACATATGGGCGATAACTAATGCCACGGATTTACATGAAATTATCACAACATTGGCGGATGAACCGCTTTATATTGCCGACGGTCACCATCGCTACGAGAGCGCACTTGTGTATCAGCGTGAACAGATGGCGTTATACCCTGATTGCGGGTCGCAGGCGGCGTTTAATTTCGTGATGATGACGCTGGTGGCATTTGATGATCCGGGATTGTTTATATTGCCGCCGCACCGCGTATTGCGTGGCCTTAATCAGACTAAACTTTTGGAGTTTAAGCAGGAGTTAGCTTCTTTCTTCGATATTGAGCTGTTAGCTTTGGATAGTGCTGGTACTTGGGCTAAGGTGGACGCTTGGTTGGCGGCTGAGCAGCGCCCGCATTTGGCAATGTTCGGATTGGACGGCGAAAACTTCATGTTGCTGACTTTGCGTGATTTTGAGACTGCTACAAGATTTATGCCGTCTTTCCACAGCGACATATATAAAAAATTGGATGTAAGCCTATTAGACCACATCATTATGGAAGAGCTTTTGCATATACAACCGGAAAGTGAAGATGGTTTGGTTTTTAACTATGACCGAGTTGATGCTGTGCAGTCAGTACAGTCTGGTGATTTTCAATTAGCTTTTATTATTCAGCCGGTACGACCGGAAACTATCAAAGCTATCGCAGATGTCTCTGATCGTATGCCGCGAAAAAGCACTTATTTTTATCCCAAGCAGCCAAGCGGGCTGGTTATGAATAGGTTGGTTTAATATAGGTCGAAGATTAGTTTAGTAGACGCTATGGAAGGAATAAAGAGACGGACAGCGTTTTGTAGGCGCCGACTGGATTGAGTGGTTCTTGTAATACAGCTCTCTACTTATCGCGATAATGCGTGCCGCACTGGATAAGCTCGATATCCAATCCATAAAGCCTTAAAACGAAAGAGAGGGGCCACAGCCCCTCTCTTTCTATAGCAATAACAGTTTAGATTTTAACTAGTGTGGCGGTATAAACATCCGGCAAGTCTGAAATCTGCTTGCATTGGGTCTCAGGCAGGGCCTCGTCCAAAGCTAACACCATTAGTGCGTCACCGCGTGCATGGAGACGAGAGAGGTGCATGTAGTTAATGTTGACATCTGCATCGCCTGCAATCTTGCCAACAGCACCAATAAGACCCGGGCGGTCTTTGTGTGAGCATAACAGGAAGTAGCTGCCGGTAGGCATAATGTCAATCCAATACTGGTTTATCTGTACAATGTGGCTTTCACCGCGCATTACAGAGCCAGAGACAATCACAGTGCCTTCGCTGGTAACAGCTTCCATGCTGATGAGGTTGGCGTAATTATCACAGGTGGATTGCTTTTCCTCTGTAATTTTAATGCCGCGCTTGGTAGCTTCCATGTTGGAGTTGACCATATTGATGCGTTCATCAGTAAGCCGTCCTAGCAGCGAACCCAGTAAAATAGCTTTGAGAGGATTAGTGTCCAGTGCGGCCACTTCTCCTTGATATTTGATGTTTAGGTTTTTAATCTGACCGCCGCCGAGGTAGCTTAGCAGGTTTCCTATGGCGTCTGACAGATGCATATAAGGCACCATAACCGGCAATACTTCTGCCGATATCAAAGGAGCATTGACGGCATATTTGGCAGGCTTTCCATTGAGAACATCTATAATTTGCTGCACTACTTCGGTTGCTGCAAGTGTTTGCGCCTCCGCGGTGGATGCGCCAAGGTGCGGAGTAACAATGATTTTGCTAGAACTGAAAAGGATGCTCTGTGTGCATGGCTCTTCAATAAAAACGTCAATAGCTGCTCCGCCTAGTTTTCCGGCATTAATTGCGGCGACCAATGTTGCTTCATCAATCAAACCGCCGCGGGCGGCATTGATGATGCGTGCGGTAGGCTTCATCATTGCAAGTTGCTTGGCACCAATCATGTTCTTAGTGGCTTCAATCAGCGGTACATGCAGCGTGATGAAGTCTGCTTCTTGCCAGATTTCGTCAAGGGTTTTCAACTCGACGTTCATCTTTTTGGCGCGTTCGG
Source organism: Dehalococcoidia bacterium (assembly GCA_009786345.1). Taxonomy (GTDB): domain Bacteria; phylum Chloroflexota; class Dehalococcoidia; order Dehalococcoidales; family UBA1222; genus WRNG01. The sequence continues at coordinate 3,870 of WQTJ01000086.1, forward strand.
CCGTGACGAATGGGTCATAACCGATGAGCTTCATTTCCATGCCTTGTGCACGGCGGGCTACTTCACTGCCTACATTGCCTAAACCTACAAGCCCTAGTGTCTTGTCTCTAACCTCTGTACCCATAAAGTCATTGCGTTTCCATTCGCCGCTCTTAAGTGAAGCATTGGCTTGTGGGATGTTGCGAGCGAGAGCCAGCATAAGCGCAACGGCATGTTCGGCGGCGGATATGGTATTGCCTGTTGGCGCGTTAACTACGATAATGCCGCGGCGTGTTGCTGCAGCAGTGTCAATATTATCCACGCCGACTCCGGCACGCCCGATAACAATTAACTTAGAACCAGCTTCAATAACATCGGCAGTTACGCGTGTCTGGCTGCGCACTACGAGTGCTTCGTAATTGCCGATAATGGCTTTCAGTTCTTCTGGCGTTAGCTTGGTTTTAACATCTACAGTGGCATATTGTTTGAGAGCATCAATGCCCTCTTGTGCCAAAGGATCGGCTACAAGCACATTCATTGTCATAAATTATTTACCCCCAGTAAATCCAGCTTTTGGTAATGCATATTTGAGTGCACCCAAAACAGCTTCAATGTCTTTTTCGTTAACCCATCCCAAATGTCCTATGCGGAAGATTTTGCCGTCCAGATCCATCTGTCCGCCTGACAGTACAATATCGTACTCCTCGCGCATGATTTTGTTGAGTGTCTTTGGATCTAAGCCGTCTGATCCCAGCACGGCAGTGACTGTATTGGAAGCGTAAGCCTCGTCGGCAAACAGTTTAAGACCGAATGATTTGATACCTTCACGTGTCATCTTGCCCAGCTTAATATGGCGCGCGATGATGTTATCCAGCCCTTCATTTAGCATCATGTTAAGCGATACATCAAGAGCTAAAATAACGGAAACAGCAGGTGTCCAAGGAGTTTGCCCGCCGTTGGCCAGGTATTTCTTGGATTTGGCGAAATCCCAGTAAAAACGCGGGATTTTAGCCGCAGCATTGGCTTTCCATGCTTTCTCTGAAAGAGCAACCATAGCTATGCCGGGAGGTACCATCCAGCTTTTCTGCGCGCCTGTAATCATTACATCCACGCCCCATTCGTCTACCGGCAATGCTATGCTGCCGATGCTTGAGATGGCATCTACAACGAATAACTTGTCATAAGGTTTAATGGTTTCGGAGATAGCTTTAAGGTCATTGGTGACGCCTGTTGAAGTTTCGTTATGTGTGACCATAACAGCTTTGATGGAGGGATCCTTATCAAGGGCTGTTTTGATGGCAGATGTATTGGCAGCTTTGCCCCACTCGAACTTAAGCGTGGTAACATCGGCACCGAAAGTTTTGGCGATGTTAGCCAATCGATCACCGAAAACGCCGATGGAAACGGCTAGTACTTTGTCTCCAGGCGAAAAGGAGTTGACTATTGCTGCTTCCAGACCGCCTGTACCGGAGCTGGTGAGCAAAAACACATCGTTTTGAGTAAGGAACAGTTTCTTCAATTTGTCTGTGACGCTGAGCACCGTTTTTTGGAATTCGCCGCCGCGGTGATTAATCATTTGGCGCCCCATGGCAGCCAGTACTTCAGGCGGGCAGGGTGTAGGGCCGGGAATCCTAAGGTTGGTCATAAATTGCTCCTTCAAAGCTATATAATCATTACGAGGATTGAAGATTATAGCTTAAAAAATGCGCAATACACAACTGAAACTACAGAAAATTTATATATTTGAATGATGTAGCACACGCTTAATGGATAGTTCAATAGCTGTGTTGATAATTTGTATGTCTGGAAAAACACATTCTGTAAGGTAGTTGTCAAAACCATACGAAATGCTGATTTTAATTTTTGCAATCACCATAAACACAGTATGTTGTACCTATGGATGTTTTCTTCAATAGTAATAAAAGTTGAGTTTTCAGAAATAGCAGTTGCTACAAGCAAGCGGTCAAAAGGGTCTTTGTGCGCTTATACTAGCTTCACATAACGCCGTTTGCCAACTTTAAGCACTGCGCCGCTAGCGACCGTGTGGTTTGGTTCGGTTAGCTTATTCCCATCTAATTCTACTCCGCCTTGTTGTATGAGGCGCAAGGCTTCGCTTTTGCTTTTTACCAGCCCGGCATCTAGCATCACAGTGGGGATGGATAATAGTCCCGGGATTATGCGAAAGACAGGGATTTCGTCTGGGGTTTCCTTATTTTGGACTACGCGCACGAAATTGTCTTCGGCAGATGATGCGGCGGATTTGTCGAAGAGCTGCGAGATAATCTCGCGTGCTAGACGCTTTTTGAGTG
>WQTJ01000087.1 GCA_009786345.1 Dehalococcoidia bacterium
TTGACCTGCTCAAGGTGAGCTTAGCGCGTATCAATGATGTTAGCCGTTCGCTGTTACTGCTTTCAGATGGTACGGTATTGCCGAATAAAATGGTGCGGCTGGATATACAAAAATTACTAAACGAAGTGTACGAGGAAGCAGGTGCGCAAGTACGGTCTGCCGGCCTGCAATTTGATTGGCAGTCGCATGGAGAGACTTTGTTTGTGCGCGGAGATGTTATGCGTTTGAAGCAGGTTGTAATCAACTTGATTGACAATGCAGTGAAGTATAACAGTGCTGGCGGTATGGTTAAGATGAAAGCCTGGGGTGAAAGCAACTTCGCCATTATTGAAGTAAGCGATAGTGGCGTGGGCATACCTGCTGCAGATTTACCGCACGTTTTTGACCGCTTTTTCCGCGTAGATAAATCGCGCTCCCGCGAACGCGGCGGCAGTGGATTAGGCTTGGCTATTGTTAAGAAAATTGTGGAAGAGCATGGCGGTAAAGTTACAGCGCAAAGTGTGGACGGCACAGGTAGTTCTTTTCGCATCAAGCTACCGCTTTTACGGTCTTGATTCAGTACTTTCTGCTATGTAATAGCTTTTCTCTCAACTATTATGCGAAGAATTTGCATAATTTACGACATTTCTGCTTAAGCATATAACTTTACCTTCGCTTTACATGACGCATGCTACACTGCCAGAAAACATATAAAAACCACTTCCGATTGGTTTGAATATTAGCGGGGGTTATGAATGAAAACTCGATGGTTGGTGTTACGTAAAGCAATACTGCCGTTATTGCTAGCATTGATGCTCGGTGCGCCAGCGTTAAGTGGGTGTAGTTTGCTAAAAGTTACTGATACGCAGCTTGTTTCTGAACCAGCATATGTGTATCAAACATCGCTGGCGCTTCCTGATTTAGCTGATGTTATTGAAAAAGCACGGTCATCTGTTGTAGCTGTTAATACTGAGACTAATGGGTATGATTCACTTCGCGGGGCATATACTACACAGGGAGCAGGATCCGGATGGATTATTGGCTCAGATGGGCTAATTGTTACTAACAACCATATTGTGGATGGTGTCAGCGTGGTAACTGTGATGCTGGACGATGGTCGTATTTTCCAAGCTCAGGAAATCTATGCGGATGGCTTATCTGATTTAGCAGTAATCAAAGTTGATGCCAGCAACTTACCAGTGGCAAAACTTGGCATATCAAATTATGCAAATGTGAGCAGTGGCTTCGTCTTTAATACAACGTTAACAGAGTCAACCGCTTCAACCACTCAAACCTATTCAGCATCTTCAACCTCTTCACTTTCTTCAGACTCTCGCCCTATGCGTATGGGAGAGTGGGTGGTGGCGCTGGGTAATTCACTTGGCATGGGCATAAGCGCTACATATGGAATTGTGAGCGCTACGGGTGTTTCAGTTTCATATGATGGAAATGTTATCTACAACCTTATCCAGACTGATGCTTCCATCAATAACAGCAATTCTGGCGGACCACTGGTGAATTTGGCTGGGGAAGTGGTCGGTATTAATAATGCAAAAGTTGCGGCTGCGGGTGTGGAAGGCATGAGATATGCCATAAGCATTGATGAAGCTTATCCTATCTTGCGGCAGCTAATAGAGAATGGATATGTCTCACGCCATGACATTGGCGCTACATTGGTTACAGTAAACGCAGCTTTTGCCAGTTACAACGGTTTGGCGGTTAATTATGGTGCGTTTATCACACAAGTGAAACAAAACAGTTCTGCTTCTAATGCAGGGTTGTCCTCTGGTGATGTTATCATAGCTATAGGAGACACAACCGTTTTCAGTGCTGAGAAGTTTGTGAACGTTTTGCAGTCTTATGAAGCGGGACAAGAGGTGAAAGTTACTTACTATTGCGGCAAACATAAGAAGACTACAACAGTTGTCTTAGCTGGAGCAGCTTAACGCGTCTTGAGCTATTACAGTTAGATGGAGGGCAGATATGAAAATCAAAAATTATCCCGGAGCTAAAATCAAACCGGATCCGACCGCTGATCTTCAAGTAGTGTCTCTGGCAGAAACTGTTTTTGACAATACACGCTGGAAGCTAGGTGGCTGTCCCCGCTGCTACGGCGATGTATTCCTTGACTCAGAGGACGGGCAAACGCTCAGTCATTGCTTGCAATGTGGATACGTTGGAGTTCGTGTGGAAACTGCTATGAAAGAAATGGTATATGGTAAGTAGCTACAGAACAGGTATTATGTCATTTCACAGTTATGCTTTTAGCTAGGTTTCTTGGCCTGTCCGGGTTTACTCCTCGTGCCAGCGCTGTAAAATATGCCAGCTCCTGCAGCGGCACGATAGCTACAAACGGGTATAAAATTTCATCTACTTTTGGTATTTTACACCACACATCAAATATTCTGTGGTGCTTGTCCGACACCCCAATTATAAAGGCCCCTCTGGCTTTTGCTTCTTCTATGTTGCAAAGCGTATCATCAAAAGTATAGTCGGCCGGACAAATGGCAACGATGGGCGTGCCTTTCTCAATTAACGCCAGCGTGCCATGTTTCAGTTCGCCGGCTGGCATGCCCTCACCATGCACGTATGACACTTCTTTCATTTTAAGAGCAGCTTCCATGGCAATATGGAAATTACTGCCGCGTGCAATAAAGTAACAAGCATTGTATTTGGCAATGTAACGCGCTAAAGATTCAGCACGCTTTAGATTAGTTTCATAGGCTATCTCTACCAGTGGAATTATATCTTTTAGTTTTTTGAGAATGTCGTGTTGCTGCCCTGCCAAATAGTGACTTAAAAGTGTAAGTACAGTAATCTGCGCCATATAGCTCTTAGTAGCTGCTACTGCGTTTTCCGTGCCGCATTTCAATGGAAAGACGATGTCTGAAAGGCGTGCAAGCTGTGAAGCATGGTGGTTTACAAGCGATATAACTTTGGCGTTTTTAGTACGTGCAGTACGAACCCCATCCATCACATCCGCGGTTTCCCCGCTTTGCGAAATGGCAATAACAACACTGTCTTGGCAAATGGCATCAGAAAAATACTTGAACTCTGAACCAATAATAACCTCGCTCATGCGCTTGCTTATGCGCGAGAAAAGATAGCGCCCCATGAGTGCGGCGTGGCGTGACGTGCCGCAGGCAGTAAAAATCACGTTTTGAGCTTCCTTTATAGCTTGTGCTGCGGCTTGCATGTCGGCAGCACTTTGCTCAATAGCCTGTTCTACAGCGCGTGGCTGCTCGCGTATCTCGCGCATCATGTAGTATTCTGAGCTATTCACATAAATGGCGCTGGCCTGACGCGCCAGCATTTCTGGTTGTTTTTCTATTATACTGCCAGTGCTGTCGTAGAAAACAAAACCTTGTGACGTTACCTCGGCAATCTGCCCATCTTCTAGGGTATACACCTGATTGCAGCCATCTGGAAAAGAATTAACATCGCTTGCTGCCATATAGCCTGTGGGTGTGCTGACAAACAACAACGGCATTTCGCGTGCGCATGCAAAAAATTTACCAGGGTCGTAGCAGGACATTGCCAAAAAGGCGAATGGCCCGCGTAATTCTGCAATGGCAGAGGCAATAGCAGCGATCAGGCTACCTTTTTGATGATAGTATTGTGCTAATAAAAATGGTATGACCTCTGTATCAGTTGTCGAAACAAAAGAATGGGTATTTTCAAGACAGCAGCGTAACTCTCTGGCATTTTCAACGATGCCATTATGTACCACAGCAATGTTGTGACCTTCATCAAACTGGGGATGTGCGTTTACCTGATCTACCTTGCCGTGGGCGGCCCAGCGCACGTGCCCAATACCAACATGCCCGGGAAGCTGCGAAATATGGTGTATGCTTTCTACTTCTTCCAGCTTTCCGATATCTTTTTTATATTGCAAAAGTCCGTCGGTTATCGTGGCTAGTCCGGCTGAATCATAGCCTCGGTATTCTAGCTTTTGAAGGCCGCTGAATATGAAATGGGCGGCTTGCCCTATTCCGTTATAGCCAATTAACCCGCACATAGAATTATGTCAAGCAACTCACTACTAAAATGATTATCTGATATTATAGCGGCTTCTTTCGTAGCTGCACATTGTCGGGGATGTGACCGTGGGCTACAACATATGGCCACACATTTACTTGGTTGCCTATGAGCGTTCCGGAATTGATAGACACATTTATACCGGTCTGCACATCGTCGCCAAGCACTGCGCCAAACTTTAGAAGACCGGTGTTTGTGTCACTTATAGTGATAGGTTTTTTATCGAAGCGTATGTTAGCAATTTTAGTGCCTGCACCAAGGTTGCAGTTTTCTCCAATAATACTGTCTCCCACATAATTCATATGCGGGATTTTGCTACCGCGCATAATAATACTGTTTTTGATTTCCACACTGCCTCCTATGCGGCAGTTGTCGCCGATGGATGTCGCTGGGCGAATAAAGCAATTGGGCCCAATATCGCAGTTCTCACCTATGATTACCGGCCCTGTGATATAACTACCGGAGCGTATAATACTTCCGGCACCAATAAGGCATGGCCCATCAATATGTACGTTCTCTTCAATGATGCCTTGGCTGCCTGAAACCAAGTGCGATAGCAGGTTGGTATTAGCGCTCAGCAAATCCCACGGATAGCTGATATCTTGCCAGCTGTTTAGTGCAGTGCAGCATATTGGTATGCCTTGGTCAATCAATAATTGCAAAGCCTGTGTTAACTCAAGTTCTCCCCTAGATGATAGAAGTGTCTTATCAATAGCTGTGAAAATATGCTGGTTTAGTATATATGCGCCGATATTAACCAGCCCTGACAAAGCAGAGTCAGGCTTTTCTACAATACAGCTGACTTTGCCGTTTTGTTCTTCAACAATACCGAACCCGGCAGGATTATCCTTTTCTTTCACACCGATGGTAATAGTTTCTGCTTGTGACAATTGTAGTATGTCAGCGGCAGAAATAAGCATGTCGCTGTTAAATACCAAGAAGTTTTGTCTCACAGCGTCTTGTACTGCACGCAAAGCTGCGCCTGTTCCCTGAATATTTTCTTGATGGCAATAGGCTATCTTTATCCCAAATCGTGTACCATCGCCGAAGTAGTGCGTTAAGACATCGCTTTTGTATCCTGTGACTAATATAAACTCGTTGATGCCTGCCTTTTTAGCTTCGGCTATGATGTGTTCAATGACAGGCTTGTTAGCCACAGGCAGCATGCCTTTAGGCCGCGATTTGCTTAGAGGAAGCATGCGTTGCCCTTCACCAGCAGCTAATATGACGGCTTGCATGTTATTTTGGCTTTCTTTTAAGATCATTACTCTACGCTGTAACGCTGTTACTATTTATGATAGCTGGTAGTTCACAGACAGTATAGCATGTGGCGATAGAGCAATATATGTTTTATGCGCGAACGGCGAGATAGAACCATTTTAGGTTGCTCTTTCGTGACTATACAAAAATCAGACCCACGATTATTCCGTGGGTCTGTAGAACTGCAGGGGATGGTTTTACCAAACTTCTTTTCGTTCAAGTGCTTTTGATACATGTCCGCAGGTGTTGCATTTATAGTCATCTGCATCAAAGACCATTTCGTCGTGACAAACCGGGCATGATTGACCGACGCGAGTGCGCACGTATCCGCACTGCAGACAGTGATCTACCCAGCTGTATTCATCAATATCCAAAAAGATATCGCCGCCGCAGCGAGGACAGCATTTTGCTTTCCACTTAGACATTTTCATCTCCACTTTCAAACCCCAAATAAACCATAACTATTGGGTTGATAATCAATTTGCTCTATATGCTAAGGTGTATAGCACAGGAATGGTGTGATTACAGCATGCATGCTGAATTCACACAAAGGCGGTAGTATAGCTGATTGTCTAGGCTTCGTCAAGCACGATTTCAAAAGGGCAGTTGATGGCACCATGCGGGCATACAGTTTCACATAGCCTGCATCCTGCACATTCGTTTACACCGATGAATGCGATTACCACCCCCACCACTTGCAGTCCGTTGCTTGTACACACACTAGCGCACAAACCACATCCGGTACACAGCTGTGTTGCTATTTCAGGGTGTGACATTCCATCACCATGTGTTTAATGATAAAGCGGTTCGGTTTCAAAATATGTAACTTTAGTATCATATCCCCATGTCCACTATCTGTTCAAGGCCTTTTTTGTTGCGTATAGCAACTTGGTGGCTGCGTATTTCTATAAGCTCGGTACTTTCTAAGTCTTTGAGTGCGCGGGCAACTACTTCACGTGCTGTGCCTGCCATGGCTGCCATATC
>WQTJ01000088.1 GCA_009786345.1 Dehalococcoidia bacterium
ACGGGCAGGTTATTACGGATGTTTGCATCCACTGCCATGGTAGCGGACACGAGCGCTTTGAGCGCAATATTAAGCTTGCAATTCCGGCAGGTGTTGATAACGGAATACGTATGCAGATGAGTGGGCAGGGACATGCTGGTGAGCGCGGTGGACCGCAGGGCAATCTGTTAGCGGATATCAGAGTCAAATCCCACAAGTTTTTCCAGCGCGAAGACAGCAATGTTATTTACAATTTGAAAGTCAATTTTGCTCAGGCTGCATTGGGTGCTGATTTGGTGGCGCCTACACTTTACGGGGATGTTCCAATCAGAGTCCCTGCAGGTAGTCAGGGCGGTGACGTATTTACTCTTAAGGGCAAAGGTATACCGCATTTTCGCCGCTCAGGCAAAGGCGACCAACTGGTGCGCTTGACGGTTGTAACCCCAGACAAACTTACCAAAGAACAGAAACGTTTGTTTGAAGAACTGGCTACCAGTTTTGATGTGAAGAAGAAAAGTTAACAGGTGTGATTTTCTTGTTTCACTGCTTTTTGATATAGCGGGTGTTTTTGCCGGAACCAATTTTATCGGCAAGACCACTTTGCCGGCATGTTTGAAAATGCGTACTAGCGCATTAGATATAAAATAGTAGGAACAAAGAAGCTAACGAGGCTTGCGCCTAAAAAGTCTCCAGCGGCGGCCTGTTAGTTCATGGCGGCAGGATGTTCCAAGCATTTCAGGAATGACGTCGCGTATAGAAGCATTTTCATAGAGAATAAGGTGCATTTTCTCAGTGATGGGCATTTCCAACATAAGTTTCTGTGCTTGAGCCCATACGGTTGCTGTGGTTGTAACCCCTTCAGCTATGCCATTCATGGAAGCCAGTATTTCGTCAAGTTTCTTACCTTTGGTAAGTTCTGTGCCAACATAATGGTTTCGGCTTAGTTTGGATGAGCAGGTTGCCACCAGGTCTCCCATGCCGGCAAGCCCCGACATAGTCAGCGGATTGGCCCCTAGCGCTACGCTGAAAGCGGTCATCTCTGTCAATCCGCGTGTAATGAAAGCAGCTTTGGCATTGTCGCCGTAACTCAGCCCATCGATCATGCCGGCGCCTAAAGCAATAATATTTTTAAGTGTGCCGCCAAGTTCTACTCCGATGATGTCGTGGTTAATGTATACCGCCAAGTTGGGGCCGCTGAAAACTTTTTGTGCTTTGATGGCAGTGGTTTCGTTTTGAGCTGCGACTACGGCAGCGGCAGGCAGTCCTGCCAGTATTTCGCGGAACAGGTTAGGTCCAGACAGAACGCAGATATTTTTATGATAAGTTTGCGCAATTTCATCGGCAATGACTTGTGACATGCGTTTGTTGGATCCCATTTCCAGCCCTTTAGATGCGCTGACAATAAGTTTATGAGCATTTAGGTATGGCTTGACTATCTTAATATTCTGACGCATGGTTTGCGAGGGCACTGCCATCACTATTGTATCGGATGACGAAACAGCTTCCTCAATAGATGAAGTTACACTGAGTGATGGCGGGAAAGTGGCATTACCTGTGATGTTCTTGTCGGGGCCTTTGCTGCGCAGTCGCGAAGCTTCTTCCTCGGTGCGCGCCAATAGCAATACTTCCATGCCATGCCGCGCTAGCATAATGGCAATGGTAGTTCCCCAGCTTGTGGCACCGATGACACATGTTTTGGCCATTTTTTATTTCTTGGGATATAAGTGGGATTATATTTTATTCATGCTGGAATTAGGTGTTGTTTTCTGGCTTATTTTACGCTCTTTTCCGCTTAGTAAGCGCTTGATGTTATCTCGGTGAGCAACAAAAATAATTACTACGCCGAAGAGCACGTAAACTAGATATTCGCGTGGGACGCCATAAATGACGGTAAGCGGAATCATAATGATGTATGCACAAACCACGCTAATCATACTCCCAAGTGATGCAAACCCGGAAATGCTGGCTCCAAGGAGTAGAACCTCGCCACCGAAGAGTGCAGCCACAGGGCATATAGCGGCTAGTCCGCCAATAAAAGTGGCCACACCGCGGCCGCCTCTAAAGCGAGCGAAAACAGGGAATATATGTCCAATTATGGCGCAGACTCCAGCGATAGAGCGTGCTGCATGGTCTCCAATGATTATATTCCCAACCGTGAAATGCTGATCATGCATAATCCACCAAGCTATTAGTACGGATGTGGCGGCTTTGAGCATGTCGCCTGCGGCTACTATGACGAAAGCTTTGCGCCCCAGTGTACGCAACACGTTAGTGCCGCCTGTGCGACCGCTGCCATAATCGCGGATGTCAACTTTAGCCTGCAATTTGCTTACTATTAAACCAAAAGGAATAGAGCCAAGCAGATACCCGATGACCATTGCCAGAAGCAGTTTTAATACAACCATTTCTATTTACCTCTAGCTTTAAAAACAAGTCGTAGCGGTGTTCCGTTGAACCCGAAGTTCTGGCGCAGCTGATTCTCCAAATAGCGTTGATATGAGAAATGCATAAGAGTGACATCGTTAACGAAGAAAACGAAAGTAGGAGGGTTGACTTCTGCCTGTGTGACATACAGGAATTTGAGAATGCGGGAGCCTTTGTGCGGCGGCGTATGCCTGGCTAGTACTTGTTGCACTGTGCTGTTGAGTTCGCCTGTGCCGATGCGCTTGAGTCGTTCGCGGTAAATGTCTAAGGCCTGAGGGATGATAGCAGAAATGCCGCTACCATCCTTGGCGGATGTGTATAGTACAGGGGCATGACGCATAAACTTAAAATTTGCCCTTATGCAACTGGTGACTTCACTTTTATTCAAAGTCTTGGTCAAATCCCATTTGTTAATTATTATAATAACGCCTTTAAAAGCTTTCTGAAGATAACCGGCAACATGCAAATCTTGGGCGGTGACTAATTCACTGGCATCCATCACCAGCAACGCAATGTCAGCACGATCAATAGCGTCCAGCGAGCGGATAACGCTGTATTTATCTACTCCTTCACCTTGATGCCCGCGCCTCTTTATGCCCGCAGTGTCAATTAGTATAATACTTTGCCCTTCAAAGTCAAGGACTGTATCTATGGCATCGCGCGTGGTGCCAGGTATGTCACTGACAATAACGCGATCTTCACCCAAGAGCTGGTTAAGCATCATGGATTTGCCTACGTTAGGACGGCCTACAATGGCTATTTTAAGGCTGCTGGAGGGCTGATCTGTCACAGCGGATGGTATTTGCGGTAAGTGCTCCATGATGGCATCCAACAGGTCATTAATACCGCGTCCGTGATAAGCGCTGATGGTGATAGGCTCTCCAAGCCCAAGCGGATGTAATTCTGCGGATATCAAATCTGCTTTATCGTTATCAGCCTTGTTGGCTACCAGCAGGACACGATTTTTAACCTGACGTAGTTTGGCGGCTATATCCTGATCGGTTGGCAACAGTCCGTCCTTGGCATCCACTAAAAAGAGAATAAGAGCAGCTTCGTTTATGGCAGTGTCTACTTGGCGGTTGATATCATCGCTGAAAATAGAACTGCCTTTGCTTTCTACCCCTCCGGTGTCTATAAGAGTAAAATCGCGTCCCAGCCAGTTAACATTGGCTGTTAACCGATCACGGGTTGTGCCTGGCAAATCTTCTACGATGGCGATGCGCCGTCCAGCAAGTCGATTAAGCAATGTTGATTTGCCTACGTTTTGCCGTCCAACGATGGCTACAAGCGGGCGTATAACTTGAGCGCAGGCTTCAATGCCATTAGACGTGTTCGGAGTTTGTTTTTCAGCCATGAATATAGTTACCTTGTCTGGTAGATTGCTATAAAAATCTTACTTATCGATAGCTTGGCAATATGCCTGCTCCGCCTAGAAGTTGTATCAGTACGGCTTTCTGTGCGTGCATGCGATTTTCAGCTTGGTCAAAAATGACCGAAGCGCGGCTTTCTATAACTTCTTCGGATACTTCCTGCCCTCTGTGTGCGGGCAGGCAGTGCATAAAGATGGCTTCCCTGTCTGCTAATGCCATGAGGGCGCTGTCTACTTGGTACATGGCAAAGTCTTTCAGTCGGGTTATGTTTTCGGCTTCCTGCCCCATGCTGGTCCATGTATCTGTGTAGACTATATCAGCACCCTGTACTGCACGGTATGGATCATGGTCACACATTATTTCCGCACCGCTGGTTTCTGCCATAATCTTGGCGCGTTCTACGATAGTGCTGTTAAGCTCGTATCCTGCCGGTGAGGCGATTTTGAAATTCATGCCGGCAAGCCCGCAACTCAGTACCAGACTGGCGGCTACATTGTTGCCATCGCCTATGAAAGCCAGAGTTAGACCTTTGAGCGTTCCTTTGTGCTCAAATATAGTGAGCAAATCTGCCAGTGCTTGGCAAGGGTGCTCCTCATCTGAAAGGGCGTTAATGACGGGAATATCGGCATAGTTTCCAAGCTCTTCAAGCGTTTGCTGGCTGAAAGTTCGCACAGCAATAATATCCACATAGCGTGATAGCACTCGTGCTACGTCTGCTACTGATTCGCGTTTTCCCAAACCAACTTCAGCCGGTGAAAGATATAAAGCTTGTCCGCCAGATTGGCGCATGGCTATTTCAAAGCTGACGCGGGTGCGCAGCGAGGGTTTTTCAAAAACCAGCGCTAGCGTCTTGTCTCTGAGTGCGCTGTTCCATCCTCTAGCTTTTAAATCCACAGCTTCGGCTAGCAACAGCTGCAAGTCAGTGCTAGAGAGATCTGCGATAGAAAGGAAATCTTTCGTATGCATAGCTTTCCTCTGCGAAATACTGGCGATAGTATAGCATGAAAGAAATGTTGGTGCGAAAAATACTTGTAAAGGAGTTGCGCTCTTGGTTATCCGGCGGCTCTGCTATAATTAGCTTATGAGTGACAATCATACGCCTCGCTTGTTGTTGGTTGATGGCAACAACCTGGTACATCGTGCTTTTCATGCCTTGCCGCCGCTTTCAGTGCGTCGCACAGGTGAGTTAGTAAATGCCGTTTTCGGTTTTACATCTATGCTGCTTAAGGCGATATCTGACCAAGCCCCGACGCATTATGCAGTGGCTTTTGATAAGAAAGGCCCAACTTTCCGCCATAACATGTTTGAAGACTATAAGGCCAACCGCCATGCTACGCCTGATGAATTGATAGGGCAGCTTTTGCGCGTGCGGCAGATGGTGCTAGATTTTAAAATTCCAGTGTTTGAGATGGATGGCTTTGAAGCTGATGATATGCTGGGGACACTGGCGTATCAGGCGGCAGAGCAGGGGCTGGAAACAGTTGTACTCACAGGTGATGCTGATGCTATGCAATTGGTCGGGCGTTGCGTGCGTGTGCTGTACCCACGCACCATGGGTGACGCTGTTTTATTAGACGAAGCAGGAGTAGAGGGAAAATACGGCGTGCCGCCTGAGCGGATTGCCGATCTCAAGGCGCTTAAGGGAGACTCATCGGATAACATACCTGGCGTGAAAGGAATCGGAGAAAAGACTGCCATTAAACTGATTCAGCAATTCGGTAGTTTAGAGGAGATTTACTGTCACATAGATGAGGTGATGCCGCTGCGCATCCAGGATTTGTTGCGCCGTGATGAAAAAATAGCACGCCGCTGCAAAGTGCTGGCTACTATAGAAGTGCATTCTCCGGTGACATTAGATTTGGATGCGGCGAGAGTGACATGTTTTGACCGCGAAAAAGCGGTAGCACTTTTCCGTGAATTGGAGTTTTTCAAACTAATAGATCGTCTGCCGGAAAGCGTCCTCAGTACTCATGTGTCACAGCCTCTTTTATTGCCTTTGGAGCTTTATAATACTATTGCCCCTGCTTCTGTTGTTGAAGAGAAAAAAGATTACAGCGTAGTTAAAACACCTGAGACGCTTTCAGCGTTGGCTGCGCGTTTGCGTGGCGTTGAAAGATTTGCTGTTGAAGTTATAGCTGAAGGGGCGCATCCTATATCGGGCCAATTGGTGGGGATAGCACTTTCTCCTGATATCGGTGAGGCATATTACATACCGCTGACACATGCAGGATTGGAGGCTGGTCCGCAGCTGGCGTTGGGTGACGTGCGGCGCATTTTATCTCCATTGTTATCTAAATCAAGTGCTGTATGCGTTCATAATGCCAACTTTGTAATGACCATGCTGGCAGAAGCTGGTATGCCGGTAGCAGACGTAGCTTTTGATACGATGCTGGCAGCGCATTTACTGGGAGAGCAGGCGCTTGAGTTATCCAGCTTAGCGCTTGGACGGCTTAATATGGAAATTCAGCCGTTACCAAATACTTCCGGCATCAAACGTGTGCCTGTATGCAACCTGCCTATAGAGCAAGTGTCAC
>WQTJ01000089.1 GCA_009786345.1 Dehalococcoidia bacterium
GAATAAGCTGCTGGTAATAGCCTCCGGCTATGCAGTACAACCAACAATATGGCAAGACAACTGCCAGAAACTACTGCTGGCAGCAGGGGAAATGCACAGCGCCAATCCACTGCAAGCCGGCACGCCGCAGGCCGTCATACAAGAAGCGCTGGGGATACCGCATGAAGCATTCGACGTCTTAGTTCAACAACTTGTCGCTACGGGCAAATTGATGCGCCAGGATGATATGCTGTTTCTGCCGGGCAACAAGCTTTCCTTGTCACCACAACAAGAATCCATCAAACAGAATATTTTAAACATGTTCTCCATTCAGGTTGTGGCACCGCCAACACTAGGTGAAATTGGCAAGCAATTGGCAAATAGCTTGCCGGTGGCATATTACCTAATCAAGCAAGGCTTATTAATAGATTTAGGTGGTGACATAATATTAGAGAAAACGCAATTTGAGCGCATACGCGATGAGGTCATAGCACTGCTCAAACAAAACGGACACATCAGCATACAGGACATCAATAAACGCTTCGGTTTCAGCCGCAAGTACAGTGTGCCGCTACTGACATATTTGGATCGTTTGGGTATCACCTGCCGCAAAGGTGACATGCGTGTAGCAGGCAACAAACTTATTTAACTGCCAAATTTAATAGCATTATTTCGCCAAACTTCATAATAAAATCGAGCCAAACTTGATAATTTAACTTTTATGGGCTAATTATTTGGGGTGTGCAATAAACAAGAGAATGAAGCAGCTACCAACCTCCTTAAATTGGCAGAACGCATAGATACATCAAAATGCGGCGCGTCTGCTTTCCTCGCAATTATCACAGGCGGCAAATATCCCCACAAGCGAGAGGACGGAGTCTTTGTGGTTCCAATTGGTTGCATGGCACCTTAGTTACCAAATCATACCACATCGATTCCATAGAAGAGAATTCCCTTATGCTCCATCCATACTTTTTGCCATAGTGCCAATTAATCAAATGTGTTTGTTGATTTTTTAAAAGAAAGTGTATAGCATAATATCAGCAATAAAAATCTTAGCACACGCATATTAGGAGAAATACCACCAAGCTATGGAAATTGAAGAAGTCCGCAAAAATACTAAGCTGATGTACCAAGGCAAACCGTGGAATGTGGATAATGCCGAATTCGTCAAACCTGGCAAAGGGCGTGCAATTTACAGACTGCGCCTTAAAAACTTACTCGATGCCAGTACGCTAGACATAACTTTCCATTCCGGCGAAAAAGTGGACGAAGCCAGCATCAGCAATCAGGAAATGCAATATCTCTACAAAGAGGGCGACCACTACGTTTTTATGAACACATCCACTTTCGATCAGACCTTCGTCACCGAATCACAAATGGAAGATAAAATCCATTTTCTCAAGGAAGGCATGCTGGTCAACGTGCAATTATTAGAAGACCGTCCCATCGACATAACTATTCCTGTGTTTGTTGAATTAGCAGTAATTGAAACCGGCACCGCAATAAAAACTGCCACTGTTACAGCGCAAAATAAGTCGGCCAAACTGGAAACAGGCTACAGCATTGACGTCCCTGCTTTTATCAAAGAAGGCGACATGTTGAAAATAGATACTAGAACAGGCGCCTACGTAGAACGACTAACCGCTAAGAAGTAGGATATGCCCGCTGAACGGGAACGCCTTGCACAGATAAAAACCAACCTTGAGCACCGAGCGCAGATTTACGACCTCGTCCGTGAGTTTTTCCGCGGGCGAGGTTTTTTAGAGGTAGAAACTCCGGTGCGAGTTCCGGCTATCGCACCTGAAATAAATATCGCACCGCTGCAAAGTGATGGATGGTATCTTATTACATCTCCGGAGTTACACATGAAACGCTTGCTGGCAGCAAGCTACAAACAAATTTTCCAGATTAGTCACTGTTTTCGCAAACATGAACGCGGAAGGCTACACAATCCAGAATTCAGCTTACTGGAATGGTATCGCACTGATGCCAACTGTACAGACACCATAAGTGACACCGAGCAATTGGTGAGCACTCTCATCCAAAAACTCCAATCAAGCAACATCTTGCACTACCAAGGGCAATCTATAGACATGCAACTACCATGGCACCGCCTTAGTATTAAAAATGCTTTCCTCCAAATAGCAGGCTGGAACCCTGTATCCGATTACAACGCTGAACGCTTTGACCACGACATGTCAACACTGATATTGCCGTCGCTAAATCCAGCACGCCCCACAGTGCTAGTAGAATACCCCGCTGCTGCTGCCTCATTAGCACGCCTTAAAGCAGATGATTTACAGGTTGCAGAACGTGCTGAAGTGTTTATTGGCGGAATGGAATTAGCCAACGCATATAGTGAATTGGCCGATGCCGCTGAACAGCTACAGCGCTTTATGAAAGAAGCCTCTCAAATTGAATACACATATGGGATGAAAATGCCAATATCCGGGCCATTTATAGATGCAGTAAGTCACTTACCTGAGTGTAGCGGCATAGCTCTTGGCATGGATCGCTTGGTAATGCTACTATGCGATGCTGCCAGCATTGATGAAGTTTGCGCTTTTACGGAGGATAACATATGAGTATTTTATCGCGTGATGACATCCTATCTCTCATTAAATGCGACCCGCCATTGGTGGAAAGCTATATAGATTTGGAGTTGCAGCTGCAAACTAACGGTTTTGATTTAAGCCTGCGCAGCATTTCACGATTGACATCTTGCGGACGGCTAGCATTGGATAATAAAAACCGCATTGTTTCAATGCAGCAAAAACTGGATTTCGGGCAGGGTGGCATCATACATTTGGAGTCAGGCAGCTATAGCATTACCTACAACGAAATAGTGCATTTACCCAAGGACATCACAGCTCTTGGGCTATCACGCTCCAGTCTATTAAGGTGTGGATCCAGTTTGCACACGGCAGTATGGGATGCAGGATATTCCGGACGCTCAGAGTCGCTACTAGTAGTTCACAACCCTTTGGGACAGGATTTGGAAAAGGACTCCCGCGTGCTACAACTGGTGTTCTCACGACTGACAGGAAAAAGCCCTGGCTATGATGGAACATATCAAGGAGAAAATATTAGAGAACCTTACAAAATGTAGTTATCTAATTTCTCCATTTATCCGCCAAATCTTTTACTTAAAACGTCCCAAATCGTTGACTTTAGTAATTCTTCCAGTATGATACTAGCCAGCCACTTTACGGCAATGGGGATATTCTACGGGAACGCTCACACCTAAATATCCGCTTCAAATCATCACACTTCATAAATCAGTCAATGAAAATTATTGTATTGGATGGACTGGGCAATTGCTCAAACTCTATCCCCGCCTCATGGAATATTTGACGGAAAGAATCATCCGCATAACTGCCAAAACTGACATAACGCTTAATGCAGACATTGGCAAGCATTTTTGCGCACAGAACACACGGGGTATGAGTTGCATATATGACAGCCCCCTCCATACTCACTCCATGCAACGCCGCCTGTATTATAACATTTTGTTCTGCATGCACAGCACGGCAGATTTCATGGCGCGTCCCAGAAGAAATACGTTGTGCATCGCGCAGGCAGCCCAATGACAAGCAATCCTGCAAACCTGTCGGAGCACCATTGTAGCCAGTGGATATAATATGCTTATCTTTTACAGCCACTGCCCCAACATGATGGCGCAAGCAAGTAGAACGCTCCGCCACCACCGCCGCTATTTTCAGGAAATATTCGTCTGAACGAGGGCGGCTCATAATTGTTTCTCAAAAGCAGAAATAGCCTTCAAACTCTCTTTTTCCAGATCTTCAAGTGATCCTTCGTTTATAATGGTGTAATCAGCCATAGCAATTGGCCCCCCTTTGTTGAGTTTAAGAATTTCGGCAGAGTCACGGGAATAGGCCTCTTCCTTGGTCAGAGGACGCACATGTCGCTGTACCAAGCGGGCATAGCGAGTATTAGGCGAAGACCAAACAGCCGCTACGCGAAAGTTATGACCATAGTATTTGCTAAGGAATATGTATTCCTCCCAAGAATAAATCCCATCAACTACCACCGAACCAGCTTTAATAGCCGAATCTATTTTAGGAAGATTAAGCATAGCATAGGCTTCCATGCCATAACTCTGACGCAAAGACTCCCGCATACGGCGCTCGTTTTCCTCATTCAACGACAGGTTGGCTTTTTTTAGCTCCTCATCAGTCACATCACCAAAGCGAATGCGCGTATAACCTTTATTTTCTAAAATACAAGAAACTTCCGACTTTCCGGCTCCCGCCATACCAACAATAGCAACTACTAACATATTGCTCCTTGAATCAAATGGTAACAGACGCTAATTATAAGCAAACAGTAAATAGATAACAACATACCAGCAAGAAGTCAACATACTGGTTCAGTTTAAGTATATCAATTTCCTAATAAGTACCAGTCGCTCGCACTGTTAAGTGCAAATATGGCACTGCCAGCGCTTACAACCCATGCCAGAAACATTACGAGGCAATTTGCCAGCCTTTTATTCACTCAACGCCCGGGATTCCACATGCAAAAACCAGTTTGGCATTCTAGCGCCCGTAACAAGTTGCCGCTATGCTATAATGCAACCGGCATGCAGAATATCAACCTTTCCCACAAAATACAAAAGTACATACCGGCTGAAGTGCTAGATATCATATGTGCTACAGCGCGTTTAGCACAGAAACATGGGCAAAACCTATACTTGGCAGGAGGTGCAGTACGCGACATACTGCTTGAGTATCAGGCAACAGATATAGACCTCGTACTGGAAGGCGATGCAATAGCCATAGCACAGCAACTAGCCGCAGAAACAAGCAACAACATTATTCTGCATACGGAATTTCTTACTGCCAAACTACAACTGCCATCTTTCAATCTAGACCTAGCAAGCGCACGCAGAGAAAGTTACCCACATCCCGGATCTTTACCGATAGTACATCCTGCTGATATAAGCACTGATTTGAGGCGGCGTGATTTCAGTATCAATGCTATGGCTATTTCGCTTAATGAAGAAAGCTATGGGCAACTGCTGGATGAATGCGATGGCTTGACTGATATTCACAACCAGCTTATACGGGTCTTGCACACGCAGAGTTTTCGCGACGACGCCACTCGCATGTGGCGTGCCGTAAGGTACGAGCAGCGACTGGGTTTCCAAATAGAAAGCACAACAAAAGTCCTATTACAGCAAAGCCTGCACATGTTGAATAGCATCAGCGGAGAACGATTGTGGTATGAACTAGAATGCATTTTCGGTGAAAAACTGCCGGAAAAAACACTATCGCGGGCAGGCGAATTGGGCTTGCTACACTATATACATCCACAGATAGACAGCCATAATTTACTGGGGACATGGTATGACCAAGCAAGGCAGATGAGTTTGCCGCAAAAGCCGGAAATAGGGTTGTACCTAGCGCTGCTACTGTATCGTTTGGAAGCAGAAGAATGCGAAAAAGTTGCCAAATTACTTAAGCTAAATAAAAACCTTTCGCGTACCTTACGTGACAGCGCGAAAATAAAAGGTTCCGCAGCGCTGCTTGATGACATCACTTTGCCACCCAGTTTTATTTACCATACCCTTTGCAGTTACGATGCAACCGCCATTAAAGCCAGCCTAATCGCCTCAACAGCTGAAAACGTACGGCGGCATATTCAGCTGTATTTGGAACAACTACGTTATGTCAAACCAATTCTCAGTGGTAAAGACCTGATCTCTCTAGGAATAAAACCAGGGCCCAACATCAATGCGCTACTAAACCATTTGTTAGATGCGCGCTTAGATGGAAAAACCAGTAGTCGCGAAGATGAAATACGATTATTGGAACTCCTTAACTGGCTCGTTTAAAACTTTGTCAGATACAGCGTTATAATCCAAAAGCGTATACGTCAGATAGAAATAAAGAATAGCGATAACAGATTTTTGCACGGCTTAATTGCAGCCTACACCACAGGACCGCAAGTAGTAGCCAAACAGGCATTCATACCAGCATTCTGTAAACACTGTTGCACACAAACGGCTTGTGATTCATTATTAAATAGTGCAAAGATGGTAGGCCCCGCACCTGCCAGATGCACCGGAACACCAGCCGCTTGCTGAAATTTCGTCCAGTAGTGTTCCAAACCTGAAAAAGCTGTCAAAGCCACCTTTTCAAAAACGTTGGATAAATCCTCTGAAGTAATTGTTGCGCCATGTGACAACCGCAGTGCCAGCGCATCAGTATATTCTCCTTGTGTTAAGTGCTCATGGTTCAACATAGAATACATAGTCGCTGTCTTGGAAGTTAGCTTGGGTACATCCGGAAACAAAAGTACCAGCCAAGCACGAGGCATTTCAGGAAGCGTCTTTATAATATCGCCTCTTCCTTGAGCTAGCGCAGTGCCGCCGTTAAAGAAAAACGGCATATCTGCACCCAGTGTTGACGCCAAATTTATCAGGTCACTACTTTGCACGC
>WQTJ01000090.1 GCA_009786345.1 Dehalococcoidia bacterium
TGATCCCCCAATTAAATGTCACGGCTTTATAGGCACAACTATGCACTATCATAGCTTTACAAGGACGCAATATTTAATCGGTACAGCAATATGACCAAATATCAAGAAGGAATGTACCATGAAGCAATGGGAAAATTTAAAAGAGAGTGTGGTATGGGACCTAAAGATAATTTGCCACGGGAAGTATTATACGCTCTAGCTCAAGAAGTTTTGAGGAATTTTAACAAATAGGTGGAGATTATGGAAATAGGCGCATATTTATATTTTCGGATTTCTGGCGATAATTTATGTTTAGATGAAATCACACAAACATTAAACATGCACTCTCCGAGCGTACGCAGAAAAGGTGAATTTGTTAAAAGCAGATTTGGGGAACAGTTTGACACAACAATAAAAGAAGATTCATGGTCAGTATATTGCGAAATTGAAGAAGACCAGTCTTTTGAAAATGCTGTTCTTGAGTTTTTGCAACCATTTTTACCACACAAGGATTTTATAGTAGATTTAACGAAAAGGTATGAAGTAATTTTTTACCCTTCACTATATCCTAGGGGGTATCATATGTACATTCATTTCCCGAATAAAGTATTAGAAATCTTAAATGTTCTTAATATTGAACTAGGTATAGTAGCAGAATACTTGGAAGAGTTTTATAATGGCAATTATTAAACTCCACTTTATACAGTTTTGAACGTGAATTCAACTACGGTATTATCTAGAGTGGTTCCTTTGTTTGAAAGAGAATATTGGATACCAATAAAACTGGCACCGACTGCGGCATATGACACGATGACACTTTTGCTAAAATATAGTATTCTAATCACAATAATTAATGCCGTTTTAATACCACGATAGTACAAAAGCCAAAATACACGGCTAAAATTCATAAAGATAATAGATGTGGAGGACAAATGAATCTTGGAATGATAAAGCAAGCCATGGAAATGCGCAGTAAACTTGAAAAAGCGCAGAAAGAACTGGCTAAAAAGACCGTAGAGGCCGAGTCCGGGAAGGGCGCGGTAAAAGTGGTTGTCAACGGGCAACAGCGTCTTGTATCTATAAAAATAGACCCCGCCGCTGTTAACCAGCAAAAAATCGGTGACTTGGAAAAGTTGGTGTTCAAGGCGGTAAACGACGGTCTGCATGATGCGCAGGAGATGGCAGCAAAAGAACTAAACCAAATCACCGGCGGCATGAAAATCCCAGGTCTAACCTAAAAACCAAAACTGGAGAACTTGATGGATAAGACTTCGCCTCTAGCTACAGATGCAGTCAACAGGCTTGTGCAGGAATTAAGCAAACTGCCTGGAGTTGGCCCTAAAAGCGCACAGCGCATAACATATTATCTATTGCGCGCTTCTACGGAGCAGACTCAAGCCTTGGTAGATGCACTTGTGTCTCTGCGGCAGAAGACTCAACTATGCTCTTGTTGCTACAACATAGCTGACGGAGATATGTGTCCTATTTGCCGCAATCCTCAGCGCAGTTCCGGCCAAGTGCTGATTGTAGAACAGCCTCAAGACATATTAGCCCTAGAACACATGGGTATCTATAAGGGACGTTATCATGTGTTACACGGTGCCATTTCCCCAACCGAAGGTATCGGGGGGAATGACATTCGCATCAAAGAACTACTTGATAGGTTGTCTGCCGGCGGCATAAGTGAAGTCATCATTGGCACCAACCCTACACTTGAAGGCGATACCACTGCCTTATACATCAAGCGCCTTATCGCACCGCTTGGGATACGCATTACAAGACTGGCACGCGGCTTGCCTTTCGGCAGCGAACTGGAATATGCCGATGATGTAACCCTCAGCCGTGCCATTGAAGGACGTCAGGAATTTTAATTAGAAGAAATATTTTTTACCATTTTAAAGCAAACTAAACTCATCCCTTTGGATTTGTTTTGGTGCTTGGGCACAAATAGTATAAACACATCCCCGAAAGAATTTATGGCACAATACACTGAAGTTATTCAACAGCTAAAATCCCAAGCTAACGCCGATAACGTAGCGGGCATGGCTCGCTATGCAATAAAAGGCAATGAACTGCTCGGCATTTCCATCTACACCTTGCGCATTATGGCAAAATCCATCGGGCATGACCATGCCTTAGCACTTAAGTTATGGGACTCAGGTATACATGAGGCCCGTATACTGGCAGGGCTAATAGAAGAACCAGACAAAGTAACTGATACGCAATTGGAAAGATGGGTATCAGACTTTGATTCATGGGATATTGTAGATCAATTATCAGCACTGATTGCTCAAACTCCTTTTGTAATACAAAAAATCCATGAATGGGCAGTAAGAGACGAGGAATTCGTCAAACGCGCTGCTTTTTCTTTAATTGCTGAAATAAGCTTCTACCATACGCATATGCCTGATGCTGATTACGAACAATTTTTCCCGTTTATAGTCAACGCCGCAACAGATGAGCGCAATTTCGTTAAGAAAGCTGTCAATTGGGCATTACGCAACATAGGTAAGCGCAATCTAGCCCTCAACAAACGTGCACTGGAAGTCGCGCATCAAATAAAGCAGCTGGAACCTAAAACAGCGCAGTGGATTGCCTCAGATGCCATACGCGAGTTGAGCAGTGAGGCAATTCAGCAACGGCTCGCTAAGCGTAAATAGCTGTTCTCTTTTATATAAAACTGCCATGAGCAATACACGCACATATCAAACACCCGCCATCGTTATCAAGAAAACCAAACTTGGCGAAGCTGACCGTATATTAACACTATACTCGCCAACACTAGGTAAAATACAGGGAGTAGCCAAGGCTGTGCGCAAACCAAAGAGTAAGCTAAGCGGACATCTGGAGATGCTGACTTATTCGCAAGTGACACTCGTGCGAGGTAAAAGCATTGATACAATAATCGGTAGCCAAACGCTTAATGCTTTCTTAGCAGTCAAAAATGATTTGGATCTTATTTCATGCGCTTTATATATGGCAGAAATGGTATCTCAGTTCACTCCAGTTGAAACAGAAGACTCTCCGATATTCGAATTATTACTGCATTCCATAGAACAACTGCCCATATCAGCCGACCGGAATCTATCACTACGATACTTTGAACTGCATTTATTGAGTCAAGCTGGTTACCGCCCTGAACTAGGAAAATGCGTACTTTGCAGAAAGACTCTAGATACCACCACAAACTCATTCGCGCCATCAGCTGGCGGAATACTATGCCCATCCTGCCAACGGCTAGGGAGGCATTACGGTTACACAATCTCATGGGATGGGCTGGAAGTAATGCGTTTTATTCAGGATGGTGATTGGGAAAGCGTTAGCATCACACCTATTGATGCCACAATATTAAACGAAGTAGAGCGCATGCTGCGCAGTTACATGCGCCATATATTGGAAAAAGATATCAAATCAACAACATGGCTTGACAGTATTAAACATGACAGTGCCAACCTTAAGCAGCCTACTAACATATTCTAATATCGCTAAAGCATATATTTTAGGATACTCTATCCGCATCAACTTCAACCGCAACAAGTAATTTCCCTTTACTATCAACTGTGAAATAAAATATAATAGTTTAAAGCTGGTTAATATATTAGTATGAATACACATTTAAATTTTGAGTTCGCCCCATGTCGCTTGTAGAACGCATTGCCCGCCAGCGCTTGGACAAACTTGACAGTTTGCGTGCGCGTGGCATTGACCCATATCCAGCACGTTGCCAGCGTAGCCATACCAACACGCAAGCCATTACCATGCTAGAAAAACAGGAACAAACAGGCGCTGAAGCTGTTGAAATTTCAGTGGCAGGGCGCATTATAGCAAATCGTGACATCGGCAAGTTATGTTTTATCAATCTAGTAGACAGTAGTGGGAGAATACAGCTTTTCATCAATAAAGCTGCCCTCTCAGAAGATAGCGTTTCTCTGCTCAAAGATTTAGACATCGGTGATTTCATAAGCGCGGAAGGCAAAGTCATCCGCACGCGTACCGGAGAACCCAGCGTTGAAGCAAAAAAACTCACTTTGCTATCCAAAAGTTTGCAGCCGCTACCAGAAAAATGGCATGGTTTGCAGGACACTGAAATACGCTACCGCCAGCGCTATATAGATCTTATCGCCAATCCTGATGTCAAAGAAATATTCCGCAAGCGTAGCCGCGTCATCAGTGCTATGCGGCACTACCTTGATAGTCACGGATTTATTGAGGTGGAAACTCCTATTTTACAACCTGCCGCAGGCGGAGCATTGGCAAGACCGTTCATCACACACCACAATGCTTTAGGTTGCAATTTCTATCTGCGTATTGCCTTAGAATTACACCTGAAACGCCTACTAGTAGGCGGCTTTGACCGTGTCTATGAAATCGGGCGTGTATTCCGTAACGAAGGCATTGATACTCGCCATAACCCGGAATTCACACTTATGGAATGCTACCAAGCCTACGCCGATTACAACGATATTATGCATATGGTTGAAGAAATGCTTTCTGGCATAGTTAAGGAAGTAGCCGGAGACTATAAAATCCCGTTCGGACCAGATATTCTAGACTTTACCCCGCCATGGCCGCGTTTAGATTTGCGGCAGGCTGTGATAGACAAATGTGGCATTGATTACGACAAATTCCCTGATACAGCTTCTTTGGCAGCTGAGATGCGGCAACGCAGCATTGAGTTTGATCCGTCCCGTGACCGAGGGCGGTTGATTGACGATCTCTTATCCACATTCGTAGAGCCAACATTAAAAAATCCTGTTTTTATAGTAAATTATCCAATTGACATGTCACCGCTAGCTAAAAACAAACCAAGCGATACTCACACTGTAGAGCGCTTTGAAGCTTACGCCGGTTGTGTAGAAATCGCCAATGCTTTCAGTGAGTTAAACGACCCTGTAGAGCAGGAGCGCAGGTTCGCAGGGCAGCTACAAGGCCGAACTGACGCCTGCATAGCGCATACCGAAGAGACCGAAACCATGGATGAGGACTTCATCACAGCGCTGGAATACGGCATGCCGCCCACAGGCGGTTTGGGCATCGGCATTGACCGTATTGTTATGTTGGTAACTAACCAACTTTCCATACGTGAAGTAATCTTATTTCCTACGCTCAAAGATAAAGAGCAGCCAGATGCTAACCATGGTAAAGAATAGCCTATGCTAGATATTAAGTTTATCCGTGAAAATGTCGATATCGTGCGTCAGGCACTAGCAGTGCGCAATGATAAAGCCCCTCTGGACGAAATTTTGGCACTTGATACCGAACGCCGCCAAAAGATATCCGAACAAGAAGAATTACGCCGTGCTAAAAAGGAAGCTGCGAATAAAAGCCGGGGAGAATCATCAGAAGGCGGGCGCGAACTGCGTGATCAAATTAAATCTGTTGAAGATCGACTGCGTGACATAGATGCCAAATTAGCCGAACTGTTGCTTCAAATTCCCAATATTCCGCAGCCTTCCGTACCTGTTGGAAAGAGTGAAGACGATAACATCGTAGAACGCTATTGGGGAGAACAAGCAACCTTCGATTTCACGCCCAAGCCACATTGGGAGTTGTGTGAAAAACTGGGCATCATTGATTTTGACCGTGGTGTAAAGCTATCAGGTACACGTTTTTATATCCTGAAAGGGCTCGGTGCCCGATTAGAACGTGCGATCATTAGTCTCATGCTAGACATGCATACTCGCGAAGGTAGTTACCAAGAAATTTACCCGCCTTGGATGGTCAAGCGTGATATTATGACAGCTTCAGGCAACTTGCCTAAGTTTGCAGACAATCTTTACCACGACGATGTAGACGATATGTGGTTTGTGCCAACAGCTGAAGTTCCATTGACCAGTTTGCATTCCGGTGAGATACTGACTGGAGATATTCTGCCTCTGCGCTACGCCGCCTACACAGCCTGTTTTCGCCGCGAAAAGATGTCGGCAGGGAAAGACACACGCGGCATCAAACGCGGGCATCAGTTTGACAAGGTAGAACTTTACAAGCTCACTAAGCCAGAAGACTCAGAGCACGAACATGAAATGATGTTAGCCGATGTGGAGCGCGTTTGTCAGCGGTTAGGGCTAGCTTACCGCATCAAGCTTTTGTGTACAGCAGATATCAGTTTCTCTTCCAGCAAAACTTACGATGTTGAAGTATGGGCACCAGGTTGTCAAGAGTGGTTAGAAGTCAGTTCATGCTCAAATTGCAAAGATTTCCAAGCACGCCGTGCCGGTATCCGTTTCCGCCCTTATCCTGATGCCAAACCAGAATACGTACACACCTTAAACGGTTCCGGGCTGGCTTTGCCGCGCATCATGATTGCCATTATAGAAAATTACCAGCAAGCCGATGGGAGCATAAAATTGCCTGCGGCACTACGGGATTTCATGTATACTGAAATAATCGCATAGGTGATCTAAAATGGCATTTAAAAAGAGATTGGCGACATTTGTATCTAACTGGTTTGGAATAATTATCGCCACTATCATTGTGGCATT
>WQTJ01000091.1 GCA_009786345.1 Dehalococcoidia bacterium
GATGGTACTGCCAATCTTGTTTTTGCCTATTATTACCCCGGTTATCATCGCTGCCGTCAATGTTTTATCTTTGGTATTTGGAGGTAAAAGTTGGGGGAATATGGTCTCCTGGCTGGCGATACTGGTCGCTTTTGATGTTATTTTTACTGTGGTTTCATATATGGTTTTCCCATATATAGTTGAAGAGTAGGAGGTTAAACCTTTGAAATCTAAAATACTATTGATTGTGAGCACAGCGCTAATTTTGGCGGCACTAGCAATGGTCTTTATGTTTGTGCCTACTGACACCAAACAGGGAGTTACACAACGCATATTTTATTTCCATGTGCCAGTGGCTTGGATAGCGTTCTTTGCTTTTTTTATTACATTTATGGCTGGTATTGTATATTTAGTGAAACGCAATCTATTTTGGGATATTGTAGCTAGCGCTTCGGCAGAAATAGGTCTTCTTTTTACTTCATTAATACTTATCACGGGGTCAATTTGGGCGCGTCCGGTGTGGGGAGAATGGTGGGTTTGGGATGCGCGTTTGACAGCATCACTGGTGCTGTGGCTGATATATGTAGCCTATTTCGTTATTCGTGCATACGTAATCGACGAAGAACGGCGAGCGCGTTTTGCGGCTGTAGTAGGGATCATTGGTTTTGTGGATGTGCCTATTGTGGCACTTTCAATTCAGCTTTCGGGCTCCCAGCACCCGTCTGCTGGTATTTTTCAAGGCGGTGTAAAAGGGTTAATGTTGGTAACACTTCTGTTAAGCATTGCCGCGTTCACTGCGCTGTATCTACTATTTATGGCTGTGGGCATATATATCAAAAAAGATGAACGAGAATTGGTAATCCTCAAGGAGGCAGTGAAAGAGTAATATGGAAGAGGAAAGTTTATGGTATCTGTTTGCGGCTTACAGTATTATATGGTTGTTGGTTTTTGGTTATGTACTGGTGCTCATCCGGCGCGAGCGTGCTTTGCGGCGTGACATAGATGCCCTAAAAGATAAACTGGAACAACCATAATCAGCGGAGTATTGCCTCGCTGTTTTGTTTTTGATTGTTCCGGTTTGTAGGTTTGAGGCTATGCTGTCAGCAGAAAGGTAGTTCTGCTATTCCAAAGAGCTATTCCATTAAGTGTGCTTGGTGGTGGTACTTGGTACATAGTTATTGCGCTACTTACGCATGCTTGTTACAATAATCTAATGTGCATTGCAGCAAGGTAATATATAATCTTATGATTGAAAAATATAATCCCATGGAAATAGAAGCCAAGTGGCAGAAACGCTGGGCAGAGAGTGAGATTTATCATGTTGATGATAACAATCCAGCTCCCAAGTGGTATGCCCTCACGATGTTTCCTTACACGTCAGGTGACTTACACATCGGTCATTGGTATGCGATGGCTCCTTCTGACGTTTATGCGCGCTTTAAGCGTATGCAGGGTTATAATGTGTTGCATCCTATCGGATTTGATGCATTTGGCTTGCCTGCTGAAAATGCCGCTATCAAGCGTGGTATTTATCCCAAAGATTGGACTATGTCCAATATTGAGAACATGCGCAGGCAGCTTAAAAGTCTTGGTGCTATCTATGACTGGGATCGTGAAGTAATAACCTGTTTGCCGGAATACTACAAATGGACGCAGTGGTTTTTTCTTAAGCTGTGGCAGGCAGGGCTGGCTTATCGTGCCAAGGCACCGGTAAACTGGTGCCCTAACTGCCAAGCTGTGTTAGCCAATGAGCAAGTGGTAAATGGAGAGTGCTGGCGTTGTGAAACTCCAGTAATTCGGCGTGATCTGGAGCAATGGTTTTTCCGTATCACCAAATATGCTGATGAGCTTATGCAGCACGAGGGGTTGGATTGGCCTGAGCGAATCAAAATGATGCAGTCTAATTGGGTAGGGCGAAGTGAAGGCACAGAGATATCTTTTGCGCTTGACTATCCTGATGTAGAAGAAAAAGAAATCCGTATTTTTACTACTCGCCCTGATACAGTATTTGGTGTCACTTTTATGGTACTGGCTCCTGAGCATCCGTTGGTACAAAAGCTTACTACCAACGAGCGCAAAGCTGAAGTAGATAAGTATATTGATAAGACGCGTCATTGCAGTGAAATTGAACGCTTGTCAACTGAGCGTAAGAAAGATGGTGTTTTCACCGGAGCGTATGCTATTAACCGTCTTAATGGTGAGAGAGTTCCTATTTGGATTGCCGACTATGTGTTGCTGTCATATGGTACGGGGGCAGTTATGGCTGTACCGGCGCATGACGAACGCGATTTTGCTTTTGCTAGTAAGTATCAACTACCTGTCAAGGTAGTTGTAGCTCCTCCACAGTGGGATGGCTGGTTGTTGCAAGAGGCATATGTAGAGCCAGGGGTTATAGTGAACTCAGAGAAGTTTAATGGGATAGAAAGTAGGGCCGCTAAAACTGCCATATCTGAGTATATTGAACAACAGAACTGGGGTAAACGTGTTGTGAGTTATAAGCTGCGGGACTGGCTCGTTTCACGTCAGCGTTACTGGGGAGCACCTATCCCTGCTATTTATTGTGATAAGTGCGGCATTGTACCAGTGCCAGAGAAAGATCTCCCGGTACTGTTACCAGATGATGCTGAATTCAAACCGACTGGAGAGTCACCGCTGAAATATAATCAAAGCTTTGTGAATACAACCTGCCCATGTTGCGGGGGGGTGGCTAGGCGTGAAACGGATACCATGGATACTTTTATGTGCTCATCTTGGTATTTCATACGCTATACTAGCCCGCACTTTGTACAAGGAGCTTTTGATTCTGAGTTGGTTAAAAAGTGGATGCCGACAGATATCTACACAGGCGGTGCCGAGCATGCAGTTATGCACCTATTCTATTCACGCTTTTTTGTTAAGGCACTGCGTGATATGGGGTTGGTGAATTTTAGTGAACCGTTTCAGCGGTTGTTTAACCAAGGCACTGTTACGCACGACCATCAGAAAATGAGCAAGTCTAAAGGTAACGTGGTCAACCCTGATAAGTATGTTTCCGAATTGGGTGCCGATACAGTGCGTGCCTACCTTATGTTTATTGGGCCGTGGGAGCAGGGTGGTGACTGGGATGATTCTGGTATTTATGGTCTGTCGCGCTGGTTAGGACGTATCTGGAATTTGGTACTGGAGACATATGAAGAAAGTTGTTATGGAGTTGAAGGGGCTACAGCATCCAAAGAGTTGCTGCGTTTGACACATCAGACTATTCGCCGTGTCACTGAAGATATGGATCGCCTTCGTTTCAATACCATGATATCCACGCTCATGGAGTATTCTAATTATTTAGGTAAAGTCCACGAAACTGGCAGTGTACAAACAGTGGATTATAATGAAGCGATATGCATTCTGTTGCGCTTGCTTGCTCCTACAGCTCCCCATTTTGCCGAAGAGGTGTGGTCGCGCCTTGGCTGCGATTACAGTATCCATAATCAACGCTGGCCTATGTGGGATTCTGCTTTGGCGCAGGACGATGAAATTCCTTTGGTGGTGCAGGTTAACGGCAAAGTGCGCGATAAGTTGATGGTTCCAGTAAATGTGACTGAGGCAGAGGCAAAAAAACTTGCACTTGGCAGTCCCAAGGTGCAAGTTTTCACGACCGATAAGGCATTGTTGCAGGTGATTTACGTGCCCGGAAAACTGGTAAACCTAGTTGTGAAATAAGGTTTTAGTTTAATGGCTAAATGTTAGACTTCATGGGTTTTTAACGCTAGTATTAATAAAGTTTTGAAATAATTTGGAGTTAAGTTGGGAATATTTAAAATAGCTTTCATTGGTGGTGGTAACATGGGTCAATCTATGGCTACCGCTGTTATCAAAAATAATTTGGCTGCACCGCAAGATGTGTGTATCAGTGATATTAGCCAGCAAAAATTGGAACAACTTCAGAGTGAGTTAGGCGTGCGCATCTCAACCAGTAATGAGGAAGCGGTTGCCGGGATGGATGTGGTTGTGCTGGCGGTCAAGCCGCAAACACTGGATGTTGTTATGGGTGAGATATCTGGTAAATTACCGAGACCTGCATTATTGTTTTCAATTGTTGCAGGTAAAAAAATGGAAACACTTATAGATGGGTTTAGACACCAAGCTGTAGTGCGTGCCATGCCAAACACTCCGGCGCAAATCGGTAAGGGGATAACGATATGGACGGCCACCCAAGATGTTATGGCTGCACAGCGCCTTAATGCTGAAGCCATTGTACATGTGATGGGCCGAGGCATCTACACTGGGTATGAGTCCTATCTGGACATGGCAACAGCGGTCAGTGGTTCTGGCCCTGCTTACACCTTTCTCTTTATCGAGGAGATGATAAAAGCGGCGGAAGCTATTGGTATGCCTGAAGAACTGGCTAAGATATTGGTATTACAGACAGTGGTTGGTTCAGCAGAATATGCCAAAGCTACAGAGAAGAAATTGTCTGAGTTGCGCGATAATGTAACATCTCCTGGCGGTACAACGGCTGCTGCAATGAATGTGCTTGAAGAATGTGATTTTGGTGGCTTTATACAGAGAGCTGTTGAGGCTGCCTACAGGCGTGCCCAAGAGTTGGGTGCTAAATAGAAAATCTAACATAGCGCATACTTGTGCTATCTATAATAAGGAGTGCCATATGAATTGGCTAGATATTCTTATATTGGTCACTCTAGCAGCTGCAGTTATTGGCGGGCTGGCTATTGGCATTGTGCGTAGCATCGTGAATCTGGCAGGGTTACTGCTGGGTATTTTCTTGGCAGGCCGATGCTATGAAACAGTAGGCAATTGGCTAGGATTTATCAACAATGTTGCTATAGCTAATACGATTGGCTTCATACTTATTGTGCTAGTGGTTATGATTATCTCTGGTGTTATATGTGCCATCTTGCGCAAGTTGCTGTCTGCTGTTTTGCTGGGCTGTTTTGACCGCTTGCTTGGTGGGGTGGTAGGGTTGTTTATTGGTGCGATTTCGTGGGGTGCGCTACTTGCACTATGGGTGAAGTATTTTAATGCTGATGCAGTCAGCGGTTCATTAATGGCAAAATTCCTGCTGGATACCTTTCCCCTTGTGCTAACTCTATTACCGTCTAATTTTGATAGCGTTAAGGATTTCTTTAGTAATTAGCTATAAAAACATAACAACGATAACGAGGTTAGTATTTGTTATCGTTGGAGAGTTGTTTGTATAAGCATTAAGTAACCTTGGGTGTTTCTCCTGGGTGCAGTTGCTTCCATTTGGCTAAAAGTTGATCATGGTTTTCTTGGCAATCTGGATCTTGGGTTGGAGCACCCACGGGGCAAATTTCAGCGCATTGTTGTTTAGAAAAACTGCCTACGCATTCGCTGCAGCGCTCATGGGCAATTTCATAAGCGTCACGACCTTCACGGATGGCTTTGTTAGGGCATTCAGCTTCGCAAGCCCCGCAACTGATGCAGTCATCGTTTATTTTATATGACATATAGTACTCCTTTTGTTTTTCTTCAAGCATAGCCTAGTTTTATTTCAGATTTTTGACCTTCTCTTTAACAGCATAAGCTACATTTGTTGTTACCCAGTCGTCTATCGCACCGCCAAGGCGTGCTACTTCCTTGAGTAAACTAGAGGATAGAAACTGGTACTGCGGGCTGGCCATGAAACAGACCATTTCTAGTTCAGGCGCGAGTTTATTAGTCATCATTGCCATGTCAAACTCAAACTCAAAATCAGCACTGGCTCGCAGACCTCGTACCATTACCTGAGCCCCAACTTTTTTGGCGAATGCTACAGTGAGCCCGCTATAAAGTTGCACTTCAACATTGGCGGTGTTTTTTGCGGCAGCGTATGCAAGATCCACTCGCTCCTGCGGGCTGAACATTAATTTCTTTTCTGGGGTATCGTATATCCCTATTATGACTTTCTCAAAAACGTGTGCTGCACGTATCACTACGTCTAGATGCCCATTTGTGATAGGGTCAAAACTACCAGGATAAATGGCTGTGGTCAAGATAGTTGCTCCTTTTTATAGATGGCAATAGTGCTATCTCCATGACGATACTCGCGTTTCATGTGTAATGCTCCATAATATGGCTCCAGCTTAAATCTAGTGGAATGGGTGATGACCACAGTGGTATCCATATTTGCCAGTGGTGATTTTGCCAGTTGTTCAATAGTTGTTCCGATTGAAGTGTCTTTATAAGGAGGATCCATTAGTATTATATTGTACGGTTCTTTCAAAGTAGCGATAGCACGGTTAACAGTAACACAGTGTACTTTGGCTTGGTGAGTCAGTCCAATTTTATCTAGGTTTTCCTTGATTATAGCACAACAGCGCGGTTCTTGGTCAACGAAGTCTACACTGCCAGCTCCGCGACTTAGGGCCTCAATACCCAATGACCCAGAGCCAGAAAAAAGGTCGAGGATTCGTGACCAGTCATCAACCGATGATGTCAAAATAGAAAAAATGGCTCCTCGCACCAGTTCAGTGGCGGGGCGAGTAGGAGTACCTTTGGGCATTTTTATTGGAAAGCCTTTAGCGTTACCA
>WQTJ01000092.1 GCA_009786345.1 Dehalococcoidia bacterium
TAATCATTTCCCGTACCAAGTTTACGGATTCCGGATGCCGCATAATGGCGACGTCTCCGCCTGCCATAAGTAGTATCCATGCAGCCATAGCCTCAAGCAGTATGCCTCGTTTGGCGGCATCGCCAAGTTTGGCATCGTCAGATGAGCCAGCCTCCTTGCTCTTCCAAGCTTCCCTTGCGATGTTGAGTATGATGGGAGATGCCAGCTTATCATCTTGCTGAGTTAAGGAGGCCATGCGTATACGTTCTATTACGGAATAGCAGTATTCAATGCCGTAGCCGATGCCGGATACTGTGGGATCAATCACAAGTTTACTGTCTGGTACTCCGAGATTTGAAAGCAGAATATTTAATTGTTTGGCAAGGTTGATGTCAATAGATGAAGAAGCAACAATGGTGTGGCCGTAGCTAAGTGCCGCCGCCGCGATTTTCTTGTAGTCACCTTCTTCAACAGGCCCTATTATTAATTTCTTGTCTTGGCATGTTTCACATACCAAGCGTAGCACTTCAGTATCTTTTTCGTGGTTGGTTGTGCCCCACACAATTAGCGGGACATCAATGCTATCGGCTAATTTTTTGACTAAAGCTGAGGCTTGTTCGGCTCCAGTGTTGGCTCCGTTTGGATCAGTGCTGGCTAATTGCAGGCATATCATTTCTGCATCGTAATTTGTAATGCATTTATGTGCCCAAGCAATTGGATCGGATAAAACGTCAGCAAAGGGCTCAAGTGCCACAATCGGCCAGTCAGTTGGTGCTGCGTCATAGACTTCCATGGCAATACGCGGCGAGTGTGGCAGGGTCCCTTCAAAATAGTGAAATTGATAGCAGCTTTCGCCTCCAATAGTAATTGCCTTATCGCCTGTGCCAAGCGTTACAGTTTTAATTCGTCCGCTATAGTGCTGCTTTGGTAATTCAAATGCTGTATTGCCGTTCATGCTGTTTCCTTAAATAAGTCCATGTGCCATTTTAGTTGCCTTGACTGTATTTGACATAAGCATAATAATAGTCATGGGGCCAACTCCGCCAGGCACAGGTGTAATGGCGCTGGCTTTTTCTTTGACGGCGGCAAAATCTACATCGCCTGCCAATATACGTTTGCCGTCGGCGGTTTTACCGATTTCGTTTGTGCCTACATCTATTATGACTACGCCATCTTTTACCATATCGGCTGTTATGAAATTAGGTTTGCCCATGGCGGCGATAAGTATGTCCGCCCTGCGTGTATGGGTTGCGATATCGCGTGTGGCTGAATGGCAAATGGTGACAGTGGCATTGGCTCCTTGAGCTTTTTGCAGCAAAATGTTGGCGATGGGTTTGCCCACGATATTACTGCGGCCAACCACTACCACCTCTGCTCCGTCGGTTTTTATATTGCTGCGTTCCAGCAATATCTGTATACCGCGCGGTGTGCATGGCAGAAAACTTGGATTACCTACTACCATGCGTCCAACGCTTGTCGGATGAAACCCGTCCACATCTTTATCCGGATTTATGGCTGAAATTATTTTGGATTCATCAATGTGTTTGGGTAGCGGCATCTGCACTAATATCCCATTTATCTGCGGGTTGTTGTTGAGCTTCGCCAGTAACGCAATCAAGTCGGTCTCAGACGTGCTGGCAGGCATGTCATAGCGCTCTGAGTGTATGCCAATGTCCTGACACATCTTAACTTTTCTGCCAACATAAACGTGTGAGGCAGGGTCGTCTCCCACCAGTATAGTAGCCAGCCCCGGAATAATACCATGACGTGTTTTCAATTCAGCTACTTCCTGACATGTTTCTGCCGTAATCTGTTTTGCGGTTTCAGTTCCGCTGATGATTTTAGCCGTCATTTAAACACTTCCTGTCTTTTGAAGAATGTTTTTCAGTAATGCCGCCACTGCTATAGCAGCTGGAGATGTATCACGTAAGTCTAATAGAGATTGCTGTTCAAGGTCAAAACGTTCAATTTCGGCACAGTGTGGGATGAATGCGGTCGGACTTATGCCAAGAGTTTTAAGCTCTGCAGTGACATGTTTATCCAATGCGTCTGGTACCCGCGTTATAATAAATGCCGATTGCTTAACATCTATCTTTAGTTCATCCACAGTTTGGTGGATGCGTGCGGCAGTGCGAATGCCTTTCACCGAGTAATCTGAGGCGATGAGCAGGATGTCTACTCCATCGGTAGTGCCGCGGCTGAGGTGCTCCATGCCGGCCTCGTTATCCATTACCATAAACTTATAATTTGGCTTTAGGGTATCAATAAAGTCTTTGAGCACGCTGTTTGGGTAGCAGTAGCACCCTGAGCCTGCTCCGTGCCCCATAGAAATCAGGTCAAAACCGTGGCTTTCCACAATTGCTTCATTAAGCCGCAAGTTGAGATAAGAACCTTTATTCATGCCTGGCGGCAGGCTTATCTTATCATCGTTAAATTGATCAACTACCGAACCGATAGTTTCATGTAGTGTCAGTCCTAAGCTTTCATGCAGGTTGGCGTTGCCGTCGGCGTCAACTGCTAAAATAGGCGCCATACGTTGCTTTATTAGCTCGCGGATGATGAGCGCGCAAGTGGTGGTTTTCCCGCTGCCGCCTTTGCCTGCGATGGCAACAGAGATTGTCATCGCAACTCACCTACCTTTACTGATGGAAATAGTGCAACATCAGTGTGCGGCAGGAACATAGCTGCGGTATAACTGCTCATGAAGTCGGCATTCTCCGAAAGTTCCAAGTTGGTCATCATGGATGCCACTGCGCTGCTTTGCTGCCGTACGTCGTCTGAAAAGGCTATCAGCCGTGCTCCAAGCAGTGAGCCGTTGCCAATAAAGGCGAACTTATGGCGCGGAAGATCGGGCAACAGCCCAATAGTTATGGCATTTTCAATATCCAAGCGGCTTCCGAAAGTGCCGGCGATTACAACTTGTTCAATATCGGACATGTTCTTATCCACACTGGAAACCAGCGTGTGATATCCTGCATAAAGTGCTGCTTTGGAACGGATAAGGTTGTCCATGTCAATTTCGGTAAAGACAATATCTTGTCCTGTGCCGCTTTGGTTTGCATAGACCAGTATATATTCCGCACCGTTTTCACCGCGGCGCAAGCGTGCAAATCCTTTTTCTAAGTTGAAGTGTCCTGCTTGTGTAACCAGACCATTTTTCAGCAGTGAAGCAGTCAGGTTGATAATGCCTGAGCCGCAGATGCCCAAAGGCAGTCCATCTCCGATGACTTTTATGATCGGGTCTGAAAGGGCGTTTTCTAAGTGGAAATCCTCAATGGCTCCATTTGTTGCGAGCATGCCGCACAGGATCCCGCCGCCTTCAAAGGTTGGGCCAGCTGATGCTGCGGAAGTTATAAGCCATTCACTATTGCCAAATACGATTTCGCCGTTTGTGCCGATATCTATATACAGAGTTAGCGTTTGACGCTGGAATATGCCGCTGCCTACGATACCGGATACAATATCACCGCCTACGTAGCTGGCGACGGAAGGCACGCAATAAAGCCGGACGTGCTCTCCTGCTGCTATGCCTAGGGAATGTGCTTCTACCAGTGGCGGACTGCTTATTGTGGGCACATATGGCGACATGCGCAGATATTGAGGATCAATTGCCAGCAGCATATGCACCATTACTGTGTTGGCCGCTACTACTATGTGGTTAATGTTGTTGTGTGATACGCCACTTGATTCCAGCATGTGCTGGATAAGCGTGTTGAGTGTGTCCACCACGGCTGTTTGCAGTTTTTCAAGGCCCTTTGGGTTGCGGCACTGAGCAATGCGGGCGATTACGTCTGCCCCAAAACTTATTTGTTTGTTATAGTCAATAGCTTGTGCTACTACTTGTCCTCGGTTAAGGTCAAGCAACTGTCCGCGCACAGCTGTCGTCCCAATATCAAATGCCAGCGCGTAATTGCTTGTACGTGTATCCCCTGTTTCTATGTTTACAAGGTGCGTATGCCCATCAGATTTCATTAGCGTTGCGGTAACAATCCAATTGCCTTGTCTTGCTATATGAGCTAGTTTTCTTGTTACACTGATATCTACTTCTATGTCTAACTTAGACCGGCCTTTTAGACATCGCAACAGCCGCGAAAGGTCGCTTGAATTATCTTGCAGTGACGGAGGCGGTATTTCCAGCAGTCGTTTTTCAATAGGCGGTGCAAAACGCCATCCTTTGCATAATAATTCGATATTTGTATTTTGCAGTGTTTCGCGTTTAAGCACAGCTGTTTCTAGCCGTGACGTGGCCGGTATCTCCACTATTAGATCTGACATAATGCGGCTGCTGCACGCTTGGCGCAGGCCATTT
This sequence comes from Dehalococcoidia bacterium, assembly GCA_009786345.1. Lineage (GTDB taxonomy): Bacteria > Chloroflexota > Dehalococcoidia > Dehalococcoidales > UBA1222 > WRNG01. The sequence continues at coordinate 4,289 of WQTJ01000092.1, forward strand.
TGATAGTCTTCATCGGATATTCTTGCTGTCTTTGGGCTGTCAACTAATCCTGTTTTAACCAACACGTTGCAAGTGCCGCAAGTACCAGTGCCGCCGCAACTGGCGTTTATATGTACGCCAGCTGCTATGGCAGCAGATAACAGATTTGCCCCTTCTTCCACGCTTGTTTCAACGTGGTCAGGCATGAAAACCACCTTATACTTTTGTTTGCTGTTAGGCATTGTTTACTTAATCTCGGCTTTTATCTGCATCTGTTGCTCACGAGTGGGATACTCAAAGGTGCCGTCACCAATAATGTCATATTCTATGTCTTTCCACGCTGCAAGTAAGTGTTCGATAAAGCCGTGAAATTGCCACCAATACCTATACGCGTCCGCATTTCCGTCAGTTCTTTCGTGTTGTTTATTTAATGGCCCTTCGGCAGTGCAGATATATGTTAATTCATCTTTTGGGTAGCCTTGGTTGTAATAGCAGTTTGCTATCCTTGTACTCATCGCCACAGGATTATACCTGCACAATGGTTCATTACCGTAAGACGGGTCAGGCCTACCTAATAATCTCCATTTAAACCTCCTTTTCTGATCCGAAGGATGAGAAATTGGAAGCAACCGATAGTTTCGTATTGTTTCAAGTGCATCATCAGCCGAAGGCATTTCATCAAACAATCTGTCGAATACCTGAATCCGCATGATTATATCTGTTGAGTCAAAATCTATACTTTCTCCAATTTTTTGCATGAGAAGATATTTGCCATAGGCGTTAACTAATCCTGTTATTTCAATGTGCACTCTATACGCATAGATATCATTCAAATTCCAAGGGTTTATAAATTGGATAATTCTCTTCCGAAAACGCTTTTCTTTTGGCTGTTCAGATTCAAGCTTGACGCGTAACTTTTCAAGAGTCTTTTTCCATCCTGCGCTGCCATTTTTACTCTCTTCCCAAAGCTCTACACCGCCATCTTTTTCTATCCATTCTAGCGCCTTTGCTTTCACTTCAGGCATTAACCTGCCGACTTTCCATTGTGTTTCAGCTAGGGCAAACCACAAGAGAGGTTCGTCATCCTGATCTCCGATAAAGTCCTTGAAGTCTTCAAGAGTTTTTTCGTAGGCATCCTGATTGCTTAGCTGCCTTCTTTCAAGATACTTAATGTATCTATCACGCACATCACTTGTGGTATCGTTTGCGTACAGACTAGTTCCCCATGTTCCCATATTCAATATCCTTGCATCAATCTTAATAAAGCAATGGTTTTGCCGCTTGTATTATTTTAGAACAACCCTTTTACTTTTCCAGTTTCTGTATTTATATCTATGCGGCGGAAAGCTGGATTGGAAGATGTGCCTGGCATGAGTTTTATATCACCTGCTACCGGAACAACGAATCCTGCTCCAGCATATGTGAGTATGTCGCGAATAGGCAATATCCAGCCTTTTGGGCGCCCTTTAAGCGATGGATCGTGTGATAGTGACAGGTGAGTTTTAACCATACAGGTATACATTTGACTGGCAAGAGGGTCTTTCTCAAGTTTTTCGGCTTTTTCTTGTGCTTCTGTAGTGTAGCTTACCCCGTCTGCTCCGTATACTTCTTTGGCGATGGTTTCAATGCGCCGGCGTAACGGTAGTTTGTCTGAGTATAGGAAATTAAAGGGAGTCTTGTTGTTGCATGCATCTACTACAGCTTCTGCTAGTTCAGTGGCTCCTTCACCGCCTTTTAGCCAATGCTGTGAAACAGCCACGTGTGCGCCGACGCCTTCTGCTGCGTGCCTTATAATATCTGTTTCCTCTTTGCTGTCTGTGTGGAAATGGTTGATGCACACAACTGGTTTGATACCGCTTTTCTTGACTGTTTCCAAGTGTGCCAGCAGGTTTTCTACTCCTTTTTCCACCAGTGCCGGGTTTGGGTTGGTATAGGCTTCATCCAGCGGCTTGCCGGGTACCACTGTTGGACCACCGCCGTGCATCTTGAGGGCGCGTACAGTGGCAACTACTACGGCGCAGTTTGGTGTTAGCCCAGAAAGATGGGTCTTGATATCTAAAAATTTCTCAAAGCCGATATCAGCTCCGAAACCGCTCTCGGTAACATGGTAGTCGGCAAGTTTGAGCGCAACCCTATCTGCAATTATGGATGATTGGCCGATGGCTATATTGGCGAATGGCCCGGCATGCACCATTATGGGCTGTCCTTCTATGGTCTGCATTAAGTTGGGGTTGGCAGCGCGCA
>WQTJ01000093.1 GCA_009786345.1 Dehalococcoidia bacterium
TCAAACTTTGACCGTATACTTTCCATTCTCAACGCCTCCATACTTTGTTTTACCATATATTCGAGGCGTTGAAAATTTATGAAACAGCCGTGACGTATAACCGTCAATTTTTCATTTATCAACAGTGATTTACGCTTTGTTCGACGCTTAATTCAAAATTGACAGCCTTGTGTCGCTGTGATAATCTGGCGCAGTAGAGGTTCTTATAAATTTGCTGAGCAACAATCAAAAATGTGCGCATCCTGAGATACGGACCCAGTATGCTCCCAGTAATTGCAGTGCGGAGCAGCAGAAAATCTGCCACGGCGCAAAGACAGCCACAACATCTAAAGGAGAGAGTATGGATAACATAAAAGAGAAGATAGAAGCTTCACTTAATAAAGTCCGCCCCGCTTTGGTTGCAGACGGCGGGAATGTGGAACTAGTTGACTTCACAGATGGCGTAGTTAAGGTAAAATTAGTCGGACACTGTGCAGGCTGCCCAATGTCCATAATGACCCTCAAAAATGGTATTGAACGCATACTTAAGCAGGAAATTCCTGAGGTTAAACAAGTTATATCAGCTTAGGTATTTATCCAACTAAAACACAAAGACGGGAATACCAACTCCCGTCTTTTTTGTTGCCATGCGATGTGAGAAACTACCACCCTGAAAGTTTTCAATTTGCTTGACAGCTATTTTTCCAGCGCAAAAGCCTTGTGCAGTGCCTTACTTGCCTCATTAGCTTTATCATCAGTGATAATAACTGTAATACGAATCTCCGAAGTAGTGATAAGCTGAATGTTGATACCAGCAGCGAACAATGTACTGAACATAGTAGCTGCATATCCCGGCGTATTCTGCATGCCACTGCCTATAATACTCACTTTAGCCAGCTTGGTATCCGCCACACATTCGCGAGCACCCACTTTTTCAGCAATAGGCCTCACCATCTGCAACGCTTTTCCGGCATCTCCTTTAGTCACTGTAAAAGTGAGATCTGTTATGTTTTGGATGCTAGCATTCTGCACGATGGTATCTACGCTAATACCCGTTTTAGCTAGCGGCTCAAATATAGAGGCGGCTATGCCAGGTGTGTCCGGCACTCCAACAATGGTAATTTTAGCCACATCCATATCCTGAGTAATAGCCGTAACTTTGTTTTGTATCTCCATAAGCCCTCCATGAATAAGTGTTCCAGGGCGATCATTAAAGCTGGAAGCCACTAATATCGGAACATTATAAATTTGGCCAATCTCCACAGCACGCGGATGCATCACTTTGCTGCCATATGTAGCCAATTCCAACATTTCATCATAGCTAATTTCCTTCAACTTTGATGCATTAGGCACAACACGCGGGTCAGCGGTAAAAATACCCTCAACATCCGTATAACGCTCGCACACACTTGCTCCCAAACTTGCAGCTAATGCCACCGCTGTGGTATCAGAACCACCTCGCCCCAGCGTAGTGATATCATTATTCTTGGTAATACCCTGAAACCCGGCAACTATGACTATATTCCCATTTTTAATTTCAGCGACAATACGGCTTGGATTTATGCTTTGAATACGAGCATGGCTATAGTTAGAGTCCGTCTGAATACCAGCCTGAGCACCGGAAAGGCTGATGGTTTTATATCCCATATTTTCCAGTGCCATAGTAAGCAATGTGCTGGACACCATCTCTCCAGTGGAAAGCAAGACATCCATTTCACGCGCATTTGGACTATCAGTTATCTGGTGAGCCAACTTTATGAGGTCATCTGTCGCATCACCCATGGCAGAAACTACCACTACCACATCATTTCCAGCTTCTTTCGCAGCAATTACACGACGAGCCACGTTGCGAATTCTGTCCGCATCACCTACAGATGTTCCACCATATTTTTGTACTACTAAAGACATGTTTTCAAACACCTTTACAGGTTATTCCAAGATTCAATAAATACCGCTGACTATCGCCATTCCATATTTTTAATCGGCATATTATACAAAATTACACCGCTATTAACACAACTAAAGTTCTAACCGCGGCCTCGCAACTTATCCCACCAAGATGGCTTGCCATGTGCCCCGTAACTTGGAGTAGGAAAACTCTGCTCACAACGATTGCAGCGCCAAGTCTTGTACATTTTGTTGTATGACAGATTTGGGCTGCCACAGCGCGGGCAGAGCGCTGCTCCGCGTGTCTTGTTGCGACTTTCGTGATAGTATTCATCTTCACGACGCGGCATGTCAATGACCTCCGATAAAACGACTCATTATGTTATGTCCTTTGTGGATAAACACATCTGTCTGTTTCGCTTCACTCTCAGTAAAGCGCTGTGCTTTATTGGGTTCAAAACCCGGTCCCCACATAAGAAAAGGTACTGGTTCAGCCACGTGGGTACAAATTGCCACAGGCGTGGGATGGTCAGGCATTACCAGCAGGCACAACTCCCCTTTATAGCTACGGATGCGCGAAACAATTTCGGAATCAATCTTTTCAATAGCTGCGATTTTCTCATCGGCATTGCCGGCATGTCCTGATTCATCCGGAGCTTCAACATGTACGACCACCATGTCACGATCAGCCAGCGCCTTCAACGCTCCATCAGCCTGTCCCGCAAAATTATTGGTCATATTATCTGTTACGCCAGCTATATCCAATATATCCATACTCATCATCATACCTAAACCACGCAGCAAATCCACTCCTGAAGTCAATGCCGCACTCAGTTGATAAACTTCCTTGAAACTCGGGGTTTTAGGTATAGGTCCACTACCCCAAAAAAGCCATACGGAGGTAGCCGGCATTTGACCACGCGCCACACGTTTATAGTTCACGGGCTGATGCTTAAGTACGTCCTGTGAGTTAGACATCAAACTGTTGAGTAGGCGGCTTCCGCGACCTTTAGGCAAATATTTTGCCACAGCTTTACCAGAAATATCATGCGGAGGAGTACAAATAGCTTGAGTAGTTTCCATATGACCTTTTATCTTGAGTATATGACGATAACCCACGCCAGGATAAAATTGAATTGTATCACTGCCTAGGTGTTCATTGAGAGCAGTGATTAACTGCTGCGATTCTTCGCTCTCAATATGCCCTGAGGAGTAACTGCACATACAGCCTCTTTTGAGAGTTACCAAATTGCAACGAAATACTGCTTCGCCACGCTTAATAGGTATACCCATACTAACAGCTTCTATAGCTGCGCGGCCTTTATAATACACTTCAGGATCATAGCCCAATAAAGACATCCCTGCTACAGCGCTGGAAGGTTCCATGCCAAGCGGCACATTATTGGTCATTCCAAGCATGCCTTCACGAGTAAACGCATCTAAGTTAGGAGTACGCGCCAGCTCAAGCGTAGTTTTATCACCGCGCTCTTTGAGCGGCCACCCGGCAGCTCCATCCATAATCAAAACACAATATTTCACAAAACCTTCCTTAATTTGCCCGGCAAACTGAAACCACTTATAATATCACCCTACGGGGCGTAGCGCAGTTTGGTTTAGCGCGCAGCGTTCGGGACGCTGAGGCCGGTGGTTCAAATCCACTCGCCCCGACCATCAACCCACCGCCAATTTTGCTTCATTCCATAGCTTATTCTGTTCATCAAGTGACATCTTAACCAAATCCAATTTGCGTTCGCGGCATAGTGTTTCCATATACGAAAAGCGCCTATAAAACTTGCTGTTTGATTCTCGCAATGCTGATTCCAAGTCAATATTCTGACGGCGAGCATAATTAGCCAGCGTAAACAGCACGTCACCTAATTCAACAGCTCTTTCATGCGGTGCAATAACCGCTTTTGCCTCAGCAATTTCTTCTGCTAACTTATCAAGCACACCATCATCGCTAGGCCAATCAAAGCCCACTCGTGCGACTCGTTCCTGCACAGACTGGCTGTAAGCCAACGCAGGCAGCATCTTTGGCACACCGCCTAACATGACAGCTTCTTCTTTACGCTCTTTCTTTTTCAGCTCTTCCCAACGTACCAACACGTCATCGGAATTCTTGGCGGTGGCTGAGCTAAAAACATGCGGATGCCGATAAATCAATTTACGATTGATGGCCTCAATTACATCCCCTATATCAAACTCAGCAGCATCTTTGGCCACTTGAGCATGCAAAACTATCTGTAACAGCAGGTCCCCTAATTCAGAACACAGATTAGTGGGATCAGTCTCATCCAGCGCCTCCAGCACTTCATAGCTTTCTTCCAGCAGATGCTCGCGTAGCGATGCATGGGTCTGTTCGCGATCCCAAGGGCAACCGTCGGGGCCACGCAAAGAAGTTATAATTTGTACTAAACTGCCAAATTGTCTCAAATCTTGAGGAATATCCATTTTTTACCTTAACACCCAAATTATACATTCAAGGTGTGAGGCGGGCAATTGCCAACTACGCCAAATGCAACATCTTGACGCCAGCCCATACGGCTGTTACTCTTGTTTGAAAAATAATTAGCGGGATTTAATATGGGATTTTTCGCACAACTGGATGCCGCCATTAAAAAAAATAATAGTCTCCTCTGTGTCGGATTGGATCCGAATCCATCTCTTATGCCTCCCGGAGTTGACGCCTTAACTTTCAACAAGACTATCATTGATGCTACTGCTGACATAGTATGCGCTTACAAACCAAATCTGGCTTTCTATGAAGCCGCAGGTCAGCAAGGTTGGGATGTTCTTAAACAGACCATAAATTATATTCCAAAAGGCATCCCAGTCATTGCCGATGCCAAGCGCGGCGATATCGGTAACACCTCACAAGCCTATGCCGCAGCCATCTTTGAAAACTTGGGAGCGGGAGCTGTAACTGTCAGTCCTTACCTAGGGCTTGATTCTGTAGAGCCTTTTCTGAAAAACTATCCCGACAAAGGCGTATTCATATTATGCCGCACATCCAATCAAGGTGCCACTGACTTCCAAAGCCTGCCAGTAAAAATTGATAATTTAGAGATGCCGCTGTATCAAGCAGTAGCACGTAAGGCAGAGCAATGGAATACTCTGAACAACGTCGGGCTTGTGGTTGGCGCTACCTATCCCGCTGAAATGCAAGAGTTGCGCAAAACGCATCCCGACCTCCCTTTTCTCGTCCCCGGAATCGGAGCGCAAGGAGGCGACATAAAATTGACACTGGAGACAGGACTGAACACAGAAGGCAAAGGCATCATCGTCAATTCATCGCGTCAGATTTTATATGCGTCGCGCGGGTCAGACTTCGCCAAAAATGCTGCCTTAGCAGCTGAGACTCTACGGCAAGAGATTAACCTCTACCGCCAGCCTTGCAATAAAGAGAATTAATGGTAGTTGATTTTCACATAGACGATACAGTTCGTCTTAAAAAGTCCCATCCATGCGGCAGTTTTGAATGGCATGTTACGCGGCTGGGTGCAGATATCGGGCTCAAATGCCACGGCTGCGGTCGTTATATGTTAGTGGCACGCTCCCAATTGGAGCGCAGGATGAAAGGTGCCCCGCAAAGAAAGCCGTGACTTTCAGTTTTTGGGGGTTATATGGTGCTCCTGCCCCACACGCACCACATTAGTAACACCCAATACTGCTTCAATACGGCTCATAATAAGTGAAAGCTGTGGCAGCCCGCTGGTCTCAACATCAAAAAACAGCGATGTGGTATGGTTTTTGTGCTCATTGACATTCATATTGGAAATATTTACCTTTTCTTCTGCCAGCAGTGTTGAAATGTCACGCACTAATCCGACTCTATCCCATGCTTCTACTTGTATCTTAGCGGGATAACGCGCAGCTGTCCGGCCCCAATCTACGCTAACAAAGCGTTCTTTCTCATCCTCACGCGCCACATTATAACAATCCTGACGATGAATGGTAATGCCACGATTGCGCGTAACATAACCAATTATCAAATCACCAAGCACCGGATTGCAACATTTAGCAAGATTCGTCAGCAAATCGCCTGTGCCAAGCACTTGAATTCCACTGGCAGAAGAGCGTGCGATAGATGCTTCAACTACTACCGGCTTAGACTGCTCTTGTGCCGCCAATTTAACAGCTATGGTCTGTGTGTTAATATCGCCACAGCCAACAGCAGCAAAAAAATCTTCTATGTTTTCATATTTGAACAGACGTGCAATCTTGTCACGATCGCTTGCATCAAGCCCAAGATGCTTCAGTTCTTTATCAAGCATTTCACGGCCAAGATCAATATTCTCGTTGCGTGCCTGCTTCTTAAACCACTGGCGAATCTTCTCGCGGGCATGGGAGCTTTTAACATAACCCAGATTAGGGCTCATCCAGTCACGGCTAGGGCCTTTGTCCTTTTTGGAAACAATGATTTCCACCACATTGCCATTGGAGAGATTGTAGTCAAGCGGCACCATGCGCCCATTTACTTTGGCCCCGGCGCAACGATTGCCCAGATCGGTATGGATACGATAAGCAAAATCCACCGGAGTGGAACCTTTAGGAAGATCCTTGATCTCGCCTTTAGGGGTAAAAACAAACACTTGGTCATTGAAAATATCTGTCTTGACCGATTCCAAGAACTCTTCAGCACCGGCCATCTCACGATGCCAGTCAATCAGTTGTCGCAGCCAGCCGATACGCTCCTCAACCTCAACATTCTTGTCGTCTTCTTTATAGCGCCAATGTGCCGCCACACCAAACTCAGCCACATGGTGCAT
>WQTJ01000094.1 GCA_009786345.1 Dehalococcoidia bacterium
AAAGAGCCTCTTATATTTAGAGAACCGACATCCGGTACGCAAAAGACATTAGAGCTGTTGTTATCTAAAGCTGGGCTAAACCCAAGCCAGCTGAACCCGCGGCTTACGCTTGGTTCCAGCCATGCTATTTTGTCTGCGGTGGAAGCTCATGCCGGCATAGCTTTTGTTTCCAGCTTGGCTGTTATAAAGCAGCTGGAACTTGGCAGTATTAAAAAAGTGGCACTCACTGAAGTGAGTCTCAAACGTGATTTCTATTGTATTTACTATATCGAGAGATTAGCAACACGGCTGGTTCAGGAGTTTGTTTCATTTATCCGCGAGAAAATCGCATCGACATAACTCAAACTCACCCCACACTCCTATCTTGTCACCAACGATGATTACAGCGCCTAGTATGCCCATGATACTTTGTGCTACTTCTAGCCCGTGTTGAATGCCATCCTGTGATGATACTGCATTGCCTACTGCGCTGGCAGCGGCATCGGCTAAGGCTGCCGTCTTGGCTACTATGACGCTGGCATCTGTTTTGCCAAAGCTGATCGATGGTCCTACTGTAGCGGATGAAGTGCAGATACCGAGCGGTAAGTCCGATAGTTTTAGCCGTAAGCCTACTTTTCCTGAAAGAGGTGAGTTTCCGGCGTAGATAGCGGCAGTTCGCTCTTGCAATGAGCATATATAGTTGTCACCGCCGTTCTCAACGATAACTTCTGTTGAAAACGCAGAAAGTTTTTGCCCCATAAGATCTGATATTGCTCCTGCTACAGCTGCCATTGGCCCTACGCTGGCTGACTTGGCGGCTTGCGCCATCAGTTTGATTATGGGAGGTGCGCTATCCTCAACTTCCAAAGGCTCAAACGAGGCGGCGAAGAATGGGTGGGTTTGTATATAGCTTTTCAGATCAGCGCGCAAAAGGCGAAGGTGTTCCTGCGCGACGGCGGACAAGTCACAACACGTGTGTATATACAGGTCGCTTTCCTGAATACGCACGTTATAGCATACCAGTTCTCCAGCTTTTACCCATGTGCGGTAATGGCGCGGCTGGTACATAGCAGTTTGTCTAGAAGTGGAATTCCATAGCACGCGGTGGGCAGGCTTTGATACACAGCCCGCAAGCAACGCAGCAGGTATCATCAAAATTCACCAAACGTGTTGGTGTGTCAATAGAAAAAGCACGGGACGGGCACACGCTTACACAAGCGCCGCAGTGCGTACAGCGTTCACTATTGCGCAGAACAGAACGTGACAAAGATTCAATTTTCACACCTGCTGAGGTAATATATTGAATGCCTGCATCATATTTATCCTGCTCGCCGGAAAGCTCCAGCACGACGTAGCCTTCTTGGTTTGGGATGATAGAGGCTTTCAGTATGTTGAAACTGAGATCGTAGTTTCTTATTAGGTTATTGATAACCGGTTGTTCTACTATACGCGGCGGGAAATGCAGCACTAATTTATGTGATATTTTCATAGCTTCACCTCGTATAATTAATAATGCTTGTTATCAAGTATAACCATGTATGAAATAATAATGCTGTTATTGGCAGAGGACGCGGAGGCCTCTCTTTAAGAAGCCTCTATGCCAAATGTTTGACCATCTAGCTACGCTCATTTAGCACTTTGGATACAATACCTGCATCCACGCCGGGTAATGGTACTACCGGTTGCGTCAGCAGGAACTTACCTTTCTGCAACCATTCCTTTAAGGTTGTGGCAATTTCTACAGCACGTGAATAACTTGACAGAGAGGCTGTTGCCACATTTTTGCCATTAAGTTTGAAGTTGCCGCTTTTCAGTTCGGCATAACTCACTTCTGCCAGCACATCAGCTTCGCGCTGTGGGAAAGTGCTGGAATAGTCAATTACCGGAGCTAATATGTCGGCATCGCTTGCTAGTGTGTAGCCAAGTATTTCTTCATCTAGTATAGGAATTGGCACGCCAACTCCAACAGCAAGTGTAGCACCGTACCCCAGCATACTGATACCTCGCAGCCAGCGGTTATTCATCTGCTTCAAGTCTCCGATGACTGCCAGTGTGCCACCGCTGCGTTTAGGTATGCCGTTATCGCTACGTGGCACTGACGGGTTGTGCTGTGTGCCATTCCATGCCACATAACCTACGCCACCGCCTAGAAAAATGCGTGTACCGATACCGATAGTTTTAAAGTAAGGGTCGTTCAGAAGGGGTGAAAGCTGTCCGGCTGAACAATAATTGGCATTAGTCAGGCGCGGCTTTAAAATGCCCATGTAGGTATAAATAGTCTTATCTGATGCGTTCACAGCCACATTATAGTTTTGGTAGGCATTGCGAGGATTAAACAGAACTGCTTCATTGAGGTCTTTTATATTTATTAGGGTATCAAGGCTTTTGCGCGGGTAGCAGTCTGTTCCATAAGCTGAAGCTATCAGATGGATATCTTTGCCGGCAACCAGTTCCTCTATCACATGCCCGCCGCCATAGTTGAACTCTCCGGGATGTACGCGATTGCGCAGGTCATCATCCGGCAGTGCATTGGCTCCTATTAGAATATCGGCAGCTGCATAACCGGTATAAGCCGGCACGTCATTGAGCGTAACCTTGCCGCTGCCAAGTTTAATGCGCGGCTTGGTATGACCTAAATTAAAGTAAGCACCGGATGAGCACATAGGGCCGAAAGTTCCGGTAGTGACTACGTCTACCTCTCGCGCGGCGCAAGAAGAACCTTTCTCTTTGGCTATGCTGATGATTTCTTCAGCGGTGGCGATTACGGCTTTGCCCTGCTTGATTTTCTCGTTGATTTCCTCAATAGTTTTGGCCATGGTTTGTGCTCCAGGGTGACGCCTGTTGCGGCACGGATAATGACTGTATGGTAGTCTGCTTGCTGTACTCTTGTCAAACATTCGGATAATAGTAAGTTATGATGTATTTATGTTGCAAACATTGTTTGTTAAAATTCCGGCGGTTTGTTAAAATCAGCTACTGTGAAACGGAGGAGAGATATATGAAAGTTTTAGGTAATATTATCTGGTTTGTCTTCGGCGGTTTTTGGATGGCTCTTGGATGGTTGCTTGTCGGTGTGCTTTGGTGTATCAGTATTATTGGTATTCCTATCGGTTTGCAAGCATTTAAAATTGCAAAACTCTCGATCTTTCCTTTCGGGAAACGGGTGAATACCTCAAGTAAAACTACTAGTCTGATTCTCAACATATTATGGCTTATCTTCGGCGGGATTAGTCTTGCCATTAGTTCTTTCATCATTGGTTGTTTATTTTGCATTACTATTATCGGTATTCCATTTGGAAAACAGCACTTTAAGTTGGCAAAACTTGCGCTCATGCCATTCGGTGCAACTATTTCCTAGCCTGTCACGGCAGACCAATTGCTCATAAACTATGGATAGTTCCATGCAATTTACTCCACTATCCGCAGGTGAAATATCTGATGCTCTGCAGCCACAGTGCATTGGTAGCTGTGTTGTTTACAGCCAAGTGATGACTTCCACAATGGATGTGGCACAATCACAAATTGCTGCAGGAGCACAGCACGGTACGATCGTTATATGCGAGCAGCAGGGGCAGGGGCAAGGTAGACTTTCCAGACAGTGGGTTTCCCCGCTGGGTGGAGTATATATTTCCATTATTTTATATCCGCCTCATCAGATAGCGTTACAACTTACAGCTTTGGCGGCACTTGCTGTTTCTGATGCTATTTTTCAAATATGCAAGCTGGAGACTTGTTTCAAATGGCCCAATGATGTACTGCTTGGTGTGAAAAAAGTAAGCGGCATAATAGCTCGTAGAGGGCAAGACGGACATGGCAGGACGTGGGTTGTGGTCGGCATTGGCATAAACGCTAACATGCAGATGTCGCAACAACCGGCGGAAATAGCTGATGTGGCTGCCAGTTTATCGCAAGCTGTCGGGCGCGAAGTGCCGCGTAATCAGCTTATTATCAGCCTTTTGCAGAGCTGTGAGCGACGTTACAATGCGCTTGAGCGAGGCGAAATGTTGTGGCAGGAGTGGCAGCATAAGTTGGTTACACTTGGCAAGTCAGTTGTGGTAAAAAGCAGAACTGATGTGTATGAAGGGTTGGCTGAGGCGATAAATAACGAGGGCTCTCTTTTGCTGCGTAAGTCAAATGGCGAGACGATAGCGATTCCTGCAGGGGATGTGACGCTTAGGACCTGCTGAAAATTTACATATTGTAATCAATATGGGCAAATGTATTAATCGCAAAAACAAAGCAAGTATTAAATTCGTAGAAGTCAATCAAAAAATGAAGTATGGAGGGAATCCTTCGTGTCCATTAAAATTATTGGCATTGTTGCTGCGATACTTACCACCAGTTCTTTCCTTCCACAGGCTATAAAGACAATCAAAACGAAAGATACTTCAGGGATTTCGCTTGTTATGTATTTGACGTTCACCGCAGGGGTTTTATTTTGGCTGGTGTACGGTATCTACATCTTGGACGTAGCTATTATACTTGCTAATAGTATTACGCTTGTGCTGGCTTCTATAATATTAGCCTGCACAATAAAGAATAGGTGTAAATCACGTGACACATCGGTATAACGTGATTGACACCTATTCTTGTTATAACCCAGTTTCAATGCTGGATAAGACTATTTTATTTCCTTTTTCTCTGCCTCTTTTTTCTCGGCTTTTTTCTGCTCAACATATGTATCTAAGCGCTCTTTAGGTATGAACATTGAAATAAGATCGATAGGAATAGGAAACACCAGCGTATTGGTTTTTTCTGTGGCAATTTCAGTCAAGGTCTGAAGGTAACGTAGTTGCAATGTCACCGGCTCCTGCCCGATAACGCGCCCGGCGTTGGCAAGTTTTTCTGATGCCTGCAGTTCGCCCTCAGCGTGGATAATCTTAGCGCGGCGTACGCGTTCTGCCTCTGCTTGGGCTGCCATAGAGCGGCGCATAGACTCGGGTAGTTCTACATCTTTGATTTCAACTATGCTCACCTTGATGCCCCAAGGATCGGTCTGTTCGTCGATAATATTTTGCAGAGTTTGATTTAGTTTTTCGCGTTGCGAAAGCAGTTCGTCCAACTCGTGCTGCCCAAGTACATTGCGCAGTGTGGTCTGGGCAATTTGAGATGTGGCTTTTACAGGGTTGATGACTTTTACTACTGAATCTTCCGGTCTTACGATGCGGAAGTAGACCACGGCATTGACGCGTACGGTGACGTTGTCGCGTGTGATGACGTCTTGTGCCGGGACATCCAGCGTAACAACGCGCAAATCGATTTTAACTATGCGGTCAAGCAGGGGAATTATGAAAAAGAGCCCTGGTCCTTTGGCTCCCACCAAGCGTCCTATGCGGAAAACAACACCTCGTTCATATTCGCTGACTACTTTGATGGAAGCAGCCAATATGATGATGCACACAACAATAATGGTAACGGCGATAAAAATTGGCACTAGCTTATCCCTCCCTCTTTTTTCTTGCTTACGTATAATTTCAGGCCTTGTATACCTGTAATTACCAATTCTTCATCTATGGCAGCACTGCCTTCGTTTAGCTGCGCATGCCAAAGCTCCCCTTGGTATAACACCATGCCATCCGGGTTGAGTGCGGTGCGTGCTACCGCAACGTTGCCTATAATCGCTTCGTTTCCTGTGGTAGAGCGTCGTTTCTGCGCCCGCGCAGCACGATTCACCAAAAAAATGAGAATAACTGACATCCCTGCTGTCATTCCGGCGATAAGGAAGGGATTGGCGCGGTTATCTGCGCCTACGTTAAACAGGAACACAGAGCCAAATATGATGAAGAGCATGCCTATGGCCGTAACTATTCCTTTGGAGTGCACAAAAGCTTCGGCAATGAAAAATCCAAGAGCTAGAACAACAAGAATAAGCCCAAGAGGGTTTACCGATAGTGTGGTAAGCGCTACAAAAGCCAGCAACCCTGCAATAATACCTACAGTGCTGGCGAAAAAAGTACCAGGAGTGAAAATTTCTACTGATATTCCCAATATGGCCAGCATGAGCAATACGTAGGCTAAGTTTGGATCTGAAAGTGCAGAACGCAGGCTGTCGAGAGCATCCATGTGCAAACACCTCCGTTTGATCTGTATTGGACTTAATATGAAGCAGGGTGGCTTCTGGCACTGAATTTAAGTATATCACATGAACTGAGCTGACGTCAGTTTTTTCTTATAATCGGTCACATTGAGTGGAACATTTCCACTTGCAAAAGAAATAACTCTTCTTCATTTACCTTATGATGCGCTATAGTGTAAAATTGACACATTGAAAAAACAGGATAGATATATGCAGATTGAACGTTGTAAAGGTTGCAGTGATTTAACCGCCCAAGACATGTTGCGCTTCCGTAGCGTCGAGACGGCTTTTCAGGAAACATCTAAGAACTATGGCTATGATGAGATACGTACGCCTACGCTGGAATACCTACATCTCTTCACTTCGGCTGGCACATTGACTCCCGGCATGCTGCGCAGGGTGTATTCTTTCCTTGATTGGGACGGCTGGAGTGGCGAACGTGTGGTGCTTAAGCCTGATACCACTATTCCGACAGCCCGGTTTTATATTGAGCGCATGCAGCATCAAGGTTACCCTGCGCGTTTGTGCTACGTCACTAATTCATTCATATTTGAGGAAACCGGCTCCAAGTCGCGTGAGCGCTGGCAGTGCGGTGCGGAACTTATCGGCGATGGCGGAGAGCTTGCCGATGCCGAACTGATTGCTTTTGCCTGTGATGCCGTCAAACGTATGGGCTTGGGTAACATAGAGATTAAATTTTCTCATGCCGGTTTGATACACGGACTGCTTGCAAATTTGGGGATGGATCATACCGAACAGGGTGCCGTGCTAAGCCGCATTCTTGATGGCGAGATGAAT
>WQTJ01000095.1 GCA_009786345.1 Dehalococcoidia bacterium
GGTAAAGTCTACCATTAAAGCTCACTTGCTTTCTTGTCTGTTAGATAATTCTTTGCTTGCTCAGCTCTGTAATAATTTATGAAACAGCCGTGCAAGTATACCGACTTTACTCGCTTAGGGTAAATACCATTGAAAAAATTTACACTAACTACTCCTTATGTTATAATCAGCGAATTGTAGAGATAAGAAAAGTTGGAGAGTAAATTTGTTAGATTTACAGAAAAAAACCGAAATCATTCAAAAAAATGCGCTTCACGATGGAGATACTGGCTCGGCAGAAGTACAGATAGCTTTGTTAACTGAGCGCATTACCCAATTAACCCGCCACATGACCACTTTCGGTCATGACTACCACTCCAAGCGCAGTTTGCTCCGCCTTGTCGGACAGCGCAGAAGGTTGCTGGCTTACCTCAATAAGGAAGATGTCAACCGTTACAAGAAGCTCGTAAAAGCTCTTGGCCTGCGCAAGTAACACCCGTTACTTCCGAATAATTGACAAGGAGGACGCAAATGGCTCAACCGTTTGCTATAGAGGACACCTTTGGTGGCCGCACACTTAGCATTGAAACCGGTAAACTAGCGGCTCAGGCAGATGCCGCTGTTACGTTACGCTATGGAGATACTGTTTTACTCGTAACCACATGTGTCAGCCCTCAGCCTCGTGATGGGGTTGATTTTTTACCGCTGACCATTGACTACGAGGAGCGGCTATATGCCGCCGGCAAAATTCCAGGCGGCTTCATCCGCCGTGAAGGGCGGCCTTCTGAAGAAGCTATCCTTACCAGCCGACTTACAGACCGTCCGCTGCGCCCATTGCTGCCCAAAACATGGAGACGCGAGATTCAGGTCGTCGTAACTGTACTTTCCACTGACCGCGAGAATGACCCGGATACGCTGGCCATTATCGGTGGATCATGCACTTTAGGCATGTCAGAAGTGCCTTTTGAAGGCCCTGTCGGAGCATGTCACGTAGGTTATATTGATGGGCAATATGTCATCAACCCTACTATGCCCGAAATGGCAAATAGCACCCTCGACTTGGTGGTTGCATCATCAAAAACCGCCGTGGTAATGATAGAAGCCGGAGCTAAGGAAGTACCAGAGGATATCATTACTGGTGCGATGAAGTTTGCCCACGAAGCCAACCAGAAGCTTATCGCCATGCAGGAAAAGATAATCGCCGCCATGGGTAAAGCAAAAGAAGAGGCACCCCCAGCCCTGAACAATAGTGAGTTAAAAGCTGATATGGAGCAAATTCTCGCTGGGCGCGTGTGGGACGCGCTTAATTTCGCTACTAAAGCCGAGCGTGAGCCCAAGTTAAGTGTTCTCAAAGCAGAACTACTGGAACAGTTGAAAGATAAATACTCCGACAGCGAAATATTGTCAGCCTTTGACAACGCTGTCCGTTATGCTCTGCGAGGTCATATACTGAAATACGGAACGCGGGCCAACAACCGCTCGCTTACCCAGATTCGTCAACTGTCATGTGACGTAAACCTGCTACCGCGCGTACACGGATCAGGGCTATTCACTCGCGGCGAAACACAAGCCCTATCCATAACCACTTTAGGCTCCATGCGCGATGAGCAGCAGCTGGACGGGCTTGGTCTCACTGAAACCAAACGCTATATGCACCACTACAACTTTCCTCCGTATTCTACCGGCGAGGTCAAGCGTGTAGGTTCTCCGGGACGCCGTGAAATCGGCCACGGAGCACTAGCCGAACGCGCCATACTCCCGGTAATACCATCTGAAGCAGACTTCCCATACACCATACGCGTTGTATCTGAAATCATGAGCTCTTCCGGCTCTACATCCATGGCCAGCGTATGCGGCTCCACATTGTCGCTGATGGACGCCGGAGTCCCTATTAAAGCTCCCGTAGCCGGCATATCCATGGGGTTAGTCACCGGCGATAACGGCGAATGGGTCGTGCTGACAGACATTGAAGGCATGGAAGACAACTACGGCGATATGGATTATAAAGTTGCCGGAACCAGCACCGGTATCACAGCTTTACAGCTGGACATTAAACTTAAAGGTGTCAGCTTGGAAATGCTGGAAAAAGCTATGTGGCAAAGCCGTGAAACGCGCATGTTCATTTTGGAAACCATGCATAACACTATTGCCCAGAGCCGCTCTGAGCTTTCCCAATACGCACCGCGCATGTATAAGATGGTTGTTGACCAAGATAAGATCGGCACCGTCATCGGCCCTGGCGGCAAAACCATTCGCTCCATCACCGATGAGAGCAAAGCAACCATAGACATAGCACCTGACGGAACCGTTACTATCGGTGCAGTTGATGAAACATCTGCAAAAAAAGCTATGAAGATGATTGAAGATCTTACACGCGAAATCAAAGCCGGCGAGATTTTCACAGGTAAAGTGGTACGCATTATGAACTTCGGGGCTTTCGTTGAGTTGCTGCCAGGCAAAGACGGCTTGGTGCATATATCAGAACTTGAAACCCACCGTGTGGAAAAAGTAGAAGATGTAGTCAAAATCGGCAATGAAATTACAGTCAAAGTAATTGAAATTGATAGTCAGGGGCGCATCAATTTATCGCGCCGCGCCCTGCTGGCTCCTCCGGATGGCAGTAATCAGGATGGGAGCGCATCTTTCCGCCCATCCGGCAACCGACCTCCATCTGGAAGCCCGCCTAACAGACCGCGTTAATAAGAGGAAAAAAGAATTCAACCGCAGAGGTGAGAGCATGTCCAAGATAAGAGTCTTGGTGCACGGGGCCCTAGGCAAAATGGGGCAAACAGTAATTGCGGCTCTCGGTCAAGAGCCTGATATGGAACTGGCAGGTGCGGTTGACATCAGTGCCACCACCAACAGCTTTTCTTTGCCAAACGGAGACAGTACTCCACTATCATCAGATATTGCTGCTATGCTGAATACTCAGCATCCGGATGTAGTAGTAGATTTCAGCACCGCCAAAGCCATGAGACAGCTGGCACAGGCAGTGTTATCGCGCGGGGTGAAATTGGTAAGCGGCACTACCGGATTGAGTGAAGATGATTTGCGATATGTTGACGCATTAACTAAAGAGCATGGTACAAGTGCTATAATCGCCTCAAACTTTGCCACCGGTGCGCTTGTGATGATACACCTTGCTAAGATAGCTGCTAAATACTTCGACTACGCCGAAATTATTGAAGAACACCATCAGTTCAAGCTAGACGCACCGTCAGGCACAGCACTTACAACGGCCAAAGCCATGATACAAGCACGCGACAAAGCTTTCACAACCCCGGAACAGAAAGAAGCACTCAAGGAAAGCCGCGGGCAGAAATTAGAAGGCATCTCCATACACAGCGTACGCATACCGGGCATTGTGGCCAGGCAAGAGATCCTGTTGGGCGGCATGGGACAAACGCTCTCCATCAAGCACGACGCCATTAACCGCGACTGCTACATGCCTGGTGTAATGCTATCAATACGCGAGGTAGGCAAACGAAGCGGTTTGACAGTCGGATTAGAAAAACTTCTCGGTCTATAATTTTTTGAGGAGACCTACATGAATAAATACAGAGTGGCTATAGTAGGTGCCACCGGATTGGTTGGCAGTGAATTCATTAAAGTACTGGAACAGCGCAACTTTCCTATAAGCGACTTGCAGATGTTCGCCTCAGACCGTTCGGCCGGCAAGAAGCTATACTTCGCACATGAGGAATACGAAGTTAAAGAAACCGCGACTGATTCATTCCGCGACGTGGACATCGCTTTCTTTTCAGCAGGGACTGATACCAGCAAATACTTCGCACCCATAGCCACCAAAAGCGGTGCAGTAGTCATCGACAACTCCGTCGCTTTCAGAATGGATGACAGCGTGCCGCTGGTCGTGCCTGAAGTAAACACCGAGGATATCAAAAAGCATAAAGGTATTATCGCCAATCCCAACTGCTCCACTATCCAGATGGTGGTTGCTATCAATCCATTGCATAGAGTAAATCCTATCAAACGTATAATAGTGACAACACTTCAATCTGTTTCTGGTACCGGCTCAGCAGCTGTTGAAGAGCTCACAGCACAGAGCAGCCAGGTGCTAAGAGGTCAAGATACCACACCGCACGTATATCCTCACCAGATAGCTTTCAACACACTGCCACACATAGATGTATTTCTGGATAATGCCTACACCAAAGAAGAATGGAAAATGGTGGAAGAAACGCGCAAAATCATGCACGCCGAAGATATGCTGGTTTCAGCCACATGTGTGCGCGTGCCCGTATTCAACAGCCACAGCGAAGCAGTCACTTTGGAATTCACCAATCCTATAACACCTGAGGAAGCACGCAGGATATTGTCTCAAGCACCAGGTGTATATGTACTGGACGATCCCGGCATCAGTCTATATCCCACCCCTTGGATGGCTGCCAGCACTGACGTAACCTACGTCGGGCGTATCCGCCGTGACGTGTCGCATTTCAATGGCTTGGTGATGTGGGTTGTAGCCGACAATATCCGCAAAGGTGCAGCTCTCAATGCTGTGCAAATTGCTGAAGAAATGATTAAACACAACTGGGTAAAACCGGGAGACTAGTATGAAAAGCGGAAAAGAATTAGGTCGCCTTATTACAGCTATGGTAACGCCATTCGACAAGGATGGGGCCGTAGACTACGAACAAGCCAAGAAACTAGCCAAAGCACTGATTGGCTCAGGAAGCGACGGCATAGTAGTCGTAGGAACCACAGGCGAATCACCCACAGTTACCTGGGAAGAAGAACACCGGCTATTCCGCGAGATTAAATCAGTGATAGGCGATAAAGGATCAGTCATCGCCGGCACAGGATCAAACTCCACAGAGGAAGCCAGAGAGAATACTATTCGCGCACAGGAATGGGGAGTTGATGCTTGTTTGCTCGTTGCCCCTTATTACAATAAACCAACCCAAGAAGGATTATACCAGCATTTTAAAACTATTGCAGAAAGCACTAAGCTGCCATGTATTTTGTATAACGTGCCGGGACGTACCGTCACAAGCATATCAGCAGATATCGTCGTAAGGTTATCCCAAATTAAAAACCTCGTAGGGCTAAAAGAAGCTTCCGGTGATATGGAGCAGACAGCTCGCGTTATAAGAGGTGCTGGAGAGCTCCGTGATGACTTTATTGTATGGAGCGGAAACGACGGCGATACGCTGCCTATGATGGCACTCGGTGCATATGGAGTCATAAGTGTAGCATCACATTTGGTGGGCAAGCAGATTAAAGAAATGATTGAGAGCTTCGCATCCGGCAAAACAGTGCGCGCAGCTGAGATTCACCGCAACTTGGTGCCTTTATTCAAGGATCTTTTTATCATCTCCAATCCAATCCCATTGAAATATGCCTTAAACCATATAGGATTTCGCGTTGGCGGTTTACGCCTGCCGCTTACAGAAGCAGATGAAAAAACAGCTTCAGTGCTACGCGAGACGCTCAAGCATTACCACATAGATTTGCCACTAGAGTAAAACATATAAGTTTGTAAACCGCTACATGAGCCTAATCGCACGCAATGAGGATTTAAAAACAAAGTTGCATATATGGGTTACTCATCGTTGGTTAAAATAGATAAAACATTAGTGGAGCCAGCTTCTATCACATGCGCACGCGCTTTTGAGGACGACACTCTCACCCACTGGATGATACCCAATCCTAAAAAAAGAGTTAACCTGCGCTACGCCTTTGAAATGCACCTGCGCATGTCTGCTGCAGGAGACAGTTCTATAGCCTACGCTACCTCTCCCAATTGCGAAGGGGTGGCTATATGGGTAAAAGCAGGAGCTAAAGACTCATTGATGGCATCTTTGGCAGCTGGGTTTCCATTCTTGCCGCTACGTTGCGGTTGGCGCTATTTTTGGCGAGATAGTCGAAGTACATCGATGTGCAACAAACTACGCAGTAAATTTGCACCGATACTACACTGCTATTTGGCTGTTCTTGCAGTAACCCCAGAGCATCAGGGAAAAGGCATGGCAAGCGCACTGGTAAAACCTATGCTGGAAATACTGGATCAAGATAAAATGTCATGCTACGTAGAAACACAAAACATGAAAAACGTCGGCATGTACCAACATTTTGGATTCAAATTGGTACACCAAACCTGCCTGCCTAGCAAAGGCCCGCCGCTATACCTCATGCTTCGGCAGATGGAATAAGTATTTATTATTGGGATAGTAATAACGTTTATATTAAAGACACAGGAATAAGAAGTAAATCTGCGCCATCTGATACAAATGTGTCGCGAATTGAAATAATAGCACCTGTGCCACTCGCAAGCCCTGATTTTTGAATAACTGAGAAAGCTTTTACATCACGTTTATTTGCTGAGCCGTTTTTTTTAATTTCTATCGGATAAAGCGTCAAATCACGTTCAATGAGAATGTCTATTTCTTTTGCGTCTGTATCTCGATAATAGTAAATAAATGGCTCATAACCAGCATTATGGTAACTCTTGACGATCTCAGAAACAACAAAGGTTTCAAATACCGCACCTGCCTGAGCGCCAAGCATAAGAGTTTCAGGCAAAGCCCATTTGCAAAGGTATGCAACAAAACCAGTGTCATAAAAATAAAGTTTTGGTTTTTTTATCGTACGCTTAAGAAGATTGTTTGAATATGGGTGTAAATAGAAAATTATGCCAAGTGTTTCTAAAAGATTCAACCAGCTGGAGGCTGTTGCCACATTTATACCAGCATCACGTGCAATTTCAGCAACATTGAGAATTTGAGCAGTACGGCAAGCACAAGCAGTGAGAAAAGAAGTAAATTTCAGTTCGTCTATACTGCTGGTTATCGCATGTATATCACGCTGTAAGTATGTGGATAAATAAGCTGAATAAAATCGTGCCGCATCAGGATAAAGTCCAGTTACAACTGCTGGCATGCCGCCGCGAAATATTTGCTTGAATATCGTCGGCGCATCTGGCATTGGCGTGAG
>WQTJ01000096.1 GCA_009786345.1 Dehalococcoidia bacterium
CTCAAGCCTCAGAGACAGCTTATAAAGGATTAAGTAATCCAGTAGAAGGCACTATCCTTTCTGTTTTGAAAGATGTCTCAAAAGCCAGTGAAAAACAAGCTGACAAAAACGGCAACGATGTGATTTCTGTGCTTGAAGCTGCTGTAAGTGCAGCTTCTGAATCAGTAGCCAATACACCCTCTCTTCTCCCTGCACTAAAAGAAGCAGGCGTTGTGGATGCCGGCGGGCAAGGGCTTTTCGCTATATTGGATGGTGCGCTACGTTACCTGCGAGGCGAAGCTGAATTCATGCAATTCCGCAAGCCGCAATTGGTGACCGCCAAAATCCCCATGACCCCTATCGTCGTCACTGCTCCTCAATCGTTAGACACAGATGAAATTCCCTTTGGTTACTGTACCGAGTTCTTGCTCAAAGGAACAGACTTAGAGCCAGAGAAAATAAAGCGCCGGCTCGTAAAACGCGGACAGTCACTTATTGTGGTAGGAGATAATACCACAGTACGCGTACATGTCCATACCACCGATCCCGGCAACATAATACATTATGCCACCTCTTTAGGCACCGTACATACTGTTTCCATACGAAACATGGATGAACAACATCAAGACTTCATAAAAATGCAAAAACAGCGTGCTCCTAAAGCTGATATTGAGATATTGTCAGTAGCAACCGGCAATGGTTTGGTAGACATTTTCTCAAGTCTAGGTGTTGCCGGCGTTATCCATGGCGGACAAACCATGAACCCATCGACAAAGGACATTCTTGACGCCGCAGAGAAACTATCCGCCAACAAGGTAATCATCCTGCCAAACAACAAGAATATTATAATGACCGCTGAGAAAGTACAGCAGCTCACAACAAAGCAGATTTATGTAGTGCCAACCACCACCATCCCACAAGGAATCGCAGCATTATTAGCATTTGATTATGAAGCAGATTTTAAAGCTAATACCGAATTGATGACTGAGGCCATATCCAGTGTTAAGACTATAGAAGTCACACGTGCTGTGCGTACCACAAAATTCGGAGGCTTCAACATTAAAAAGAAGCAGGTTATCGGGTTACTTAATGACACTATCGTTTCTGTTTCCGATGCCCCGCAAGAAACTTTGTGCCGCACTTTAGCAAAAGCTGGTCTCAAAAAAGCTGAAGTAGTCACGCTATATTATGGCGAAAGCACAACAGAAGGCGAAGCACTTAAGGCAAAAGAGGGTATTGCAGCAAAACATCCGCATTTACAGGTAGAAGTTGTTAACGGTGGGCAGCCTCACTACAATTACATTTGCTCAGTAGAATAATGCATGAGGAAGTGATATTATGGCAGTCAAAATTGTCACTGACAGCACATCAGACATTCCGGCTGAAATAGCCAAAGAACTGGGCATCACTGTTGCGCCATTAGTTGTATTATTCGGGCGGGAATCTTTCAAGGATCATGTAGATATAACGACAGAGGAGTTCTATCATCGATTAGCCAAAGATAGTATTCATCCAACCACAACACAGCCAAAGCCACATGTTTTCGTTAATATATATCAAGAACTACTCAGCCAGAATAATGAAATTTTGGTAATAGTAATTTCCAGTAAACTCGCCGGCGTTTTCCGCTCAGCCAGTAATGCTGTCAAAATAGTAGAGGGCAAAGGACGTATTGAGGTAATTGACTCCAAACTCGCCACTCTCAGCTTGGGGTTAGTGGTTATTGAAGCCGCCAAAATGGCACAAAATGGCATGTCTTTGAGTGAAATATCAGCAGCTGTGAAAGCTATTTTACCCAATAGTAATACCATTGTCGCTTTTGATACACTCAAATACCTATCCAGAGGCGGGCGTATTGGCAAAGCGCAGGTGATGCTTGGATCGCGGCTATCGGTCAAGCCAGTGCTTACACTCAAAGATGGCGAAGTTTCACCTGTAACAAGATTGCGCTCCATGTCAGCAGCAGCAGATTATCTATACAACCAAGTATCCGGAATAAAGAAAATCCGGGCACTTGGAGTAAGCCATGCTACCACACCTGATGCCGCCAATGCTCTAATGCAGAGGTTAGGGGCTCTTTATCCGCAAGAAAAAATTTACAGATCATCCGTCAGCACTGTGCTTGGCGCGCATACTGGGCCAAATGCGCTGTCAGTCTCATTTATTGAGGAGAAATAAAACTCATGACCGTGCGTATTGTTACCGATAGCACAGCAGATATACCACCAGAAATCGCTCGCGAGCTGGACATCACAGTTGTCCCATGTTATGTCAATATGCGTGGCAAGTCATATCGTGATGGCATAGATATCACCCCCAGTGAGCTTTATAGGAATATGGAAGAGTACGACGTTAATATTACAACATCTCAGCCACCACCGGGTGATTTCGTTCAGGTATATGAAAGCATACTGAAAGAGGCAGATGATATTGTATCCATCCAGTGTGCCTCTAGTCTTTCTGGCATCTACCAATCAGCTCTACATGGGCGTGACCTCGTTGGCGGCAAAGGACATATAGAGGTGATAGATTCCGGCATGACTTCCATGGGACTGGGAATAATAGCTATTGCAGCCGCACGTTTAGCTAAAACCGGCGCATCTTTAGCGAGCGTAATGGATGAAACATCCACGGCAGCATCCCAGTCATATGCATGGGGTATTTTTGATACGCTAAAATACGCTTTTCGCGGCGGAAGATTAGGCAAAATCAAATCACTAATAGGCAACATACTCCCTGTCAAACCTATGCTTACCCTGAAAAACGGCTCTTTACGTCCAACAGGTGTTGTGCGCACCCGCGCTAAAGGCATAGACAAACTGCTGGACAATGTACGTAAGTTTAAAAACATCCATGATTTCGGCATTGTGCATAGTTCAGCTCAAGACGACGCACAGAAACTAAGGGCCAAACTTTCAGCATTGGTAGATAAAAGCCGTATATACATATCACAATTAGGACCTGGTATTGGCGTGCATGGCGGGCCTGGCGTATTGATACTCAGCATGCGCGCGTCAGACATCCCCAAAAAAGCAGCGGACTTAGAACTCGAAAAAACTCGTAAAAATATGCCGCAGATGCCTTCTTTCCAGCCTCCCAAACTCAATACTGCCCCACTGTTCTAAAATAAAGAGAGATGGAATTGCCATTGGATACCTCGCGCCTGCAACAGATATTGGAGCAGGAAAGGAAGCTGGGCTATTCCGACAAGGCTGTTATCGGCGGTTTGGATTTATTTTTGTCCAACTGGTGGATGCAATATTCTACCAATATTAGAAACCCAGTCAGTTTGAAACAATTTAAAAAGCTGCTGCCACCGACTTTCAGCTACATCAGCGCCACACCTGATAAACGGCAAGCTTGGACAGCAAGCTTACTAAAGTTGCTGGAAACCCCACAAGATAACCCCGTATCAATTGATACCACATCCACTACAAAAGTGCGCAGA
Source organism: Dehalococcoidia bacterium (assembly GCA_009786345.1). Taxonomy (GTDB): domain Bacteria; phylum Chloroflexota; class Dehalococcoidia; order Dehalococcoidales; family UBA1222; genus WRNG01. The sequence continues at coordinate 3,428 of WQTJ01000096.1, forward strand.
ACTGCACCTAAGCAGACGTCTTGCTCCGCTGACAGCATCACAGCTCCCATAACCTCTGTAAAAGGTATCGCATCAACTCTTTCTGAACGTTTCGCTAAGTTGGGAGTACACACTATCCGTGACCTCTTATACTATTTCCCCAACCGCCACTTAGACTACAGCCATCTCCAAACTATCTCCACTATCATTGAAAGCAAAGAGCAAACCATAATAGCCAATATTTGGGAAGTGCGCCTGACAACGGCCGGAGGCAAACGCCACACTGAGGCTACTCTAGGTGACGAAAGCGGCAACATGCGCGCTATATGGTTTAATAACCCATACGTAGCACGCCAGATGAAAGCAGGCGTCCGCGTGATAATGAGCGGCCGCATAAAAATTTTCTCAGGACGTCCTGTTTTTGAATCACCTGAATGGGAACTCTACGATGAAGGTGAGTTAATACATACAGGACGGCTCGTACCGCTTTATCCCCTTACTTCAGGACTGTACCAGCGCCAAGTGCGCAAATTGATCAAAAGCATAATAGATACATTTGCTCCGCAGATACCTGAAATTATGCCTGCTGATATACTACAAAAACGCAATTTAGTGTCTCTGCCTGATGCCATTTCACAAGCACATTTCCCACAAGACTTCCCTTCCAAAGAGCGCGCACGTGTGCGGCTGGCCTTTGATGAGCTGATGCTACTGCAAATCGGCGTAATGGCCAAAAAGCGCAAATGGCAAAAAGACCAGCTTGGGTTGCCATTCAAGATTAATAAAACATTGCTAAAACATTTCTTAGCTTCACTACCTTTTACCCTCACCAAGTCCCAACACCGCGTTATCTCGGAAATATATAGCGACTTATCCAACCCAACCGCCATGTCACGCTTATTGCAGGGTGAGGTAGGCAGCGGTAAGACGATAGTTGCTCTCTCAGCACTATTAATGACAGCAGCAAATGATTGCCAAGGAGCACTCATGGCGCCAACCGAAATATTGGCAAGGCAGCATTTTCTAAGCGTATGCAAATTGCTGGGAAATCTAGGACACTTAGAAAGCCAAGACGCATCCAGTGCTGTCTTTTCTGAAATATTTGATAAGCCGCTAACAGTGGCCCTGCTAATCTCAGATATTAAAGGAACCGCTAAGAAAGAGTTAAAAAACCGCTTATCAAACAGCGAAATAGACATAGCCATAGGAACACATGCACTTATCCAAAAAGAAGTCTGTTTTGCCAAGCTAGGGCTGGTTGTAGTAGATGAGCAGCATCGCTTCGGAGTTGAACAGCGTTCGGCATTGCGGCAAAAAGGCTTCAACCCGCATATGCTGGTAATGACAGCTACCCCCATACCACGAACATTAGCACTCACTCTTTATGGAGACCTTGACCTATCTGTGATTGACGAGCTGCCTCCGGGACGGCAAGAAATCAAGACAAAATGGTTTTCACCTGCACAGAGGGAATTGGCTTACCGCTTTATAAACAAAGAGATATCCGCAAGGCGGCAAGCTTTTATCATTTGCCCGCTAGTAGAAGAATCCGATGCAGTGCAAGCCAAAGCCGCTATAGCCGAATATGAACGACTATCTACACAAGTATTCCCCAACCTACGACTATCTCTATTGCACGGCCGTATGTCAGCTACCGAAAAGGACCACATCATGGAAGCTTTCAATAGGCATGAAAGCGATATACTCGTATCTACGCCAGTGGTAGAGGTAGGCGTTGACGTTCCCAACGCCACAGTGATGATGATAGAAAGTGCAGACCGCTTCGGATTGTCACAGCTACATCAATTCCGAGGCAGAGTTGGACGAGGGCAGTTCCAAAGCTACTGTATGCTAATGTCAGAAAATCCATCTGATATCGGACGCATGCGACTTGATATCATTGAAACCACACAGGACGGATTCAAGTTAGCTGATGAGGATCTCAAATTGCGTGGTCCAGGCGAGTTCTTCGGTACGCGACAGTCAGGAATACCAGACCTGCGCATGGCAAAACTTTCAGACACTTCTATTTTAGAGATGGCACGCACAGAAGCAATGTTGTTGTTTGAAACAGATCCGGACTTGAAAGCAGCCAAACATCGCCAACTTGCCATTGAACTCGCTCGAGTATGGGGCACAAAAAGCAGCGAGTGGAGCGGGAGCTAAGCTAATAAAAGCCATACAAGCTTCAAAGACTATGCTAGCCTTAGCATTGGATTTTCTTGATTAAAGACCTCTCAAAACAGTGGTGGATACCCATTTTTCAGCAGTCCATATTATCAAATATGCTATAATCGTAGATCTATCTTTATTACAAAAAACGGAGCACTCACTTTGAACGGCATTCTAGAAATTAAACAAATCATCGCATCTATTCTCAAAGCTGCTACAGAAAAGGCTTTACAAGAAGGCAAACTGCCACAGATAGCTATGCCTGAAATTACAATTGAGCACCCACAGAAAAGCGGATACGGAGACTATGCGTCGCCAATTGCCATGAAACTCGCGCGCGCCAGCGGCAAAAACCCTCTGGATATCGCACAAGTAATTGCCAGCTATGTTGAACTTACCCCTGAACTAGCTTCCGTAACAGTAGCTCCTCCCGGTTTTATCAATTTTAATCTTGCCAACGCTTGGCTTAACTCTCAAGTAGACCAAATCCTCATAGATGGTGAAAACTATGGTGATATTGATATAGGAAAAGGTCAATCTATACAAATTGAATTCGTCAGCGCAAATCCTACAGGACCTCTGCATGTCGGACATGGGCGCGGGGCAGTACTTGGCAGCACGCTGGCCAACATATTGGAATCCGCAGGATACAACGTAGTGAAGGAATTTTATATCAACGATGCCGGCAACCAAATGTCGATTTTTTACAAGTCATTATATTCCCGGTACCAACAAGCGTGCGGCATAGAAGCCGAAATGCCTCAGGAAGGGTATTTCGGGCAATACGTCATTGACTTGGCGCGGCAGATAAAATCCGAAGAAGGTGACTGCTACCTTCAAATGCCCGTTGACGAAGGGCAGCTGGCACTTGGCAAATTAGGCGTACAGCGCATGCTTACGCTTATACGCGCCGACCTTTCCAGACTTGGAGTAGACTACGACTGCTGGTTTTCCGAGCAGAGTTTGCTTGATAACGGACAATTTACTAATGTGTTAGATATTCTCAAGCGCAATGGCTATTTAGCCCAAAAAGAGAACGCCACATGGTTTGTTTCGTCAGCGCTAGGCGAAGATAAAGACAATGTAATTATCCGTTCCAATGGTACGCCAACTTATTTCGGAACAGATATTGCTTATCACTACAACAAGTTCGCCGAACGCAATTTCGACCGCGTTATAGACATATGGGGAGCTGACCACCACGGACATGTATCGCGCATGGGTGCTGTGATGCAAGCGCTTGAATTAGACCAAACACGCCTTAAAGTTATTATTTCACAGCTTGTAACTCTCAAACGTGGCAGTGAGTTGGTGCGCGTTTCTAAGCGTACTGGAGATATGATTACTCTTATCAATGTACTGGATGAA
>WQTJ01000097.1 GCA_009786345.1 Dehalococcoidia bacterium
TGTACGACGTCTTTATCAAGTACACGGATAAGAAACGTTTAGTTGCCGAATGCATGAATTGAAGTTGTTTTATGAGTACGAACGAGTTAACATGGCAGATCAGGTTTATCTTATGCCAATAAGATGATTGAGGAACTTGATGGCAGAAAACAGTTGCTGTGCAAACAAATTGCCGATATGAGTACAGAGACCATTGCCCCAAAACAGATAGAGCGAATTTCAGTTTATTTGGATAAATGGACTGACGTAAGTTTTGACGACAAGCGAGTTGTTATAGACGGACTGATTACAAGCATTAAGGCTGCAAATGGACAATTAGATATTAATTGGAAAATCTAGGCCATTCTTAACACTTTTGTACGTTGTCTAACATGGTTTTACAACGTTTGATAAAAACACTGTCGACAAGGGTGCCGTTGGTCGTGATGCGATAAGTGAACCTTACACTTTTACCATGACTAATGCTGTGGCAATAATCCATGGTATCGTAGATTAGATCTTTGCAAAGTAATGGCTCGCCTCCGTAAAAGGACATACATGCGGTTTTATTACCTTGGAATATGGCATTGGCAAGTGCCATATCGGCAACTTTGAAAGCCGTTTCACGGCTCATGTAATCGTTGGTTTTTGGTGTGTTGCAATAGCCACAATCCATATTGCATTGCTGTGTAATGTGGAGGATGTATTGCATGTGACTGGTCCTTGTTGTATGTAACTGAATATTCTTGTGCTAAGGATATGTTGCTATATAACCCATAGTGATTTCAGGGAATTCTGATGGTGTGGTTTGCGATAGCGGCGATACGGCTTCTGTATATGGTGGAACGACCAAATTATCTGAAGGTCGTTCCACTGAAAAATCCTGCGCGGCAGAAGTTCCTGTAATGGCTTCGGTGGCTCCGCCGCTATAACGACAGCTTCCCAGGGTGCTTGATATACCAAGCAATGCGAGACATGCCGCACCTGCTAAAAGTACCTTGCCAGTTTTCAACTGAAAAGTGTTGAACTTAGGTTTTTCGTACTTATCTACTTGCTTTATTTCCATTTTGTATTGGCTCCTTGTCAAATCTCAGCGGCGTTGACTATTTCGTTGTGCTTATGGGTCAAATGCGAGTGGTGTACCCAAAGTAGTAAACGTAAGAAGAGGTTCTGACGATGTGGTTGTTGACGTTTCATCCATGAAGTCGGTGGCCATATACATGCCTGGAAGGCTTTCTTGGTGAGTTTCTTTTTTGGAGCAACCTTCAAGGATACCTGACATACTCAATAATGTGATGCAGGCGGCACCTGCCAAAAGTATCTTGCCAGTTTTTAGCTGAAAGGTGTTGAATTTAGGCTTTTCGTACTCATCTACTTGTTTTATTTCCATTTGATGCTGCCTCCTTGTTAAACTTCAGCTATGGTGTGGCATGTTTATTTCCAGCACATTATCTCTGTGTAACCACTATTATAGGTTCATTTGTGTATTCGCGCAAAAATGAGGCAATAATTTGCTGTAAAGTTGAAATTGAATGGAAAGATAGCCTGTTAAAAAATTGAATACGGCATTGTGTATGTGGTACATTTTCAAAAGGAGTAATTACTCCATAACGTAAATAGGTTATTTGTGAACAATTTACATCGATTTCGGTTTTTGTAACCCTCTTTGGTCCTGTTTTTTATAGGGCTGGCGACTTGGTGCGTATTTCCAATATCTTTTTTCTTTCTGATTGAATATGTATGCTTATTTGTTAACAGTAAAGGCAGGTTTGTAATAAATGAAATATCGTGATGATATTCGTAATGTTGCTATTATTGCGCATGTAGATCATGGTAAGACTACTATGGTGGATGCACTGCTCAAACAGAGCCACATCTTCCGTGCCAATCAAGTGGTGGTAGATTGTGTGATGGACTCTAATCCACAGGAACGTGAGCGTGGGATTACCATCATGGCAAAAAATACAGCTGTGACATACAAAGGAGTGAAAATCAATATCATTGATACTCCGGGGCATGCGGATTTCTCAGGTGAGGTAGAACGTGTTATACACATGGCTGACGGATGCTTGCTCATGGTTGATGCGGTGGAAGGCCCAATGCCGCAGACCAAATATGTACTAAAGCAGGCACTAAAGAATGGGCTGCATCCAATAGTGGTTATTAATAAGATTGACCGCGAGAATGCACGTGTACAAGAAGTATTACAGCTTACGCAAGACTTATTTTTGGAATTAGCTACTACTACTGAGCAGCTTGATTTCCCTGTGCTGTATGCCAGCGGGCGGCAAGGTATTGTGGTTTCTGAACCGGATTTGAGTAAAGGCGTAGATGTCAGCTTGTTATTTGATGCCATACTTGAAAAAATTCCTCCTCCGCATATTGAAGAAGGTCCTTTCCAAATGATGGTTTCCAATCTGGATTATGATAGCCACAAAGGTAAAATTTCTATTGGGCGCATTTTGCGCGGCAAGATAATGCCGCGTGAGCGTGTGGCGTGCATCTATGCCGATAATACGCAGAAGAACTATGAAGTTGCGGAGGTTCTCACTTACATGGGTCTTACGCGAGTCAACGTTGATGGTTCAATGGCGGGTGATATTGTTGCAGTCACTGGTGTTTCAGATGTTAACATAGGTGATACGCTGGCTTCTCCTGAATGTCCTGAAGCTATCAGCCGCATTGAAATTGGCGAACCAACGGTTGAGATGACATTCTCTGTAAACACATCGCCTTTTGCAGGGCGCGAAGGAAAATATTCTACTACGCGCCAGTTGCGTGAGCGTTTGTACAAAGAACTTGAAACAAATTTGAGTTTGCGTGTTAGCGATACCGATTCACCTGATACTTTCTTGGTTAAAGGCCGCGGCGAGTTACATCTGTCGGTGTTGATTGAAGCTATGCGCCGCGAAGGCTATGAATTTCAAGTTTCAAAACCTGAGGCTATCACTAAAACAATAGATGGCAAACTTATGGAGCCGGTTGAGCTTTTGAGCATAGATATGCCTTCCGAGTATATGGGCGCTGTTACTGAGATGTTGGGCAAGCGCCAAGCTGAGATGCGTGACATGCGCAATGAAGGCGAAAATGGCGTGCATTTGGAATTTCGTGTTCCTACTAAAGGTTTGATAGGATTCCGCAGTTCTTTCATCACTGCCACACGCGGCGAGGGCGTGATGAACACTTTATTCTTAGGTTACGAGCCGTGGAAACGTGATATTGCATCTTCGCGCTCTGGTGTTCTGGTTGCCTCAGAAACAGGTGAAGCGGTTACCTATGGATTGAACAATGCCCAAGGACGCGGTATGACATTTATTGGACCTGGCACACAGGTTTATGAAGGTATGGTAATTGGCACTAATCCGCGCACGCGTGATATCGCTGTTAATGTATGTAAAGAAAAGAAAAAGACTAATATTCGCTCATCCACGTCTGATATTGCCATTAAGCTGACGCCGCCTATTATTATGAGCTTAGAACAGTCCATTGATTTTATCAACAGAGATGAACTTGTGGAGGTAACACCTGAAAATATTCGCCTGCGCAAGAAGACTCTAAGCGAAACGATGCGGTTGCGAGAGCGTCACTCAAACGGGCATGAAGATGGTGACGATGAAGAGTAGCTGTTTTGGCAGCATGGAAAATGGGGCGGTCAAGTTCTGTTTAATGAAACCAGAAAAATGAGGTTTTTTCGTTTTTCTCAACCTTATTTAACTCGTGATGGTCTGGTGAACTACAACTGCACCGTCGCCTGTGTCTTAATCAAAAACAACAGCGCCAGCTTGTTTGTCCTGTTCATTGTCATATTGCTTATACGTGCGGAGTTTTTCTGTAGTGAGGCTGCTCTGTGAAGCACTCCCACGAAGACTGCTACCATCGCGTAGCGGTGTAAGCATGACTCCGCTTAAGCTCATATCTGTGTATAGTTTGGCATGCAATTTTGCAATATGCATGAATTACATGTACAATCAAAAATAATTAGTGCTAGGGTTCAGATTTAGGCTGTGTCATTTGCGTAGAAATTCCTCGGATTTTCCCCTCAAGGCTTCACTGCCTCGAACTCAACTAAAATTACTTTTTAAAGTGAGAGTATCTTTTGATTTTTCGTGATAAGACTATAATTTGTTCTGGTTGTGGTAAGAGTTTTATTTTCAGCTCATTCGACCAGAAGTTTTTCCATTCACAGGGTTTTCACAGCGAACCGAAGCGCTGCTTGGAATGCCGCGAGAAGCATAGCCGCGATACCAATCAGGCGAGCGCCAAACCTCCTATAAATGAACAGGTATCGCCTCAGGCGATTGAATCACATGCTGAGCATGTGGCTGGATTTGAATCATTTGGACTGACGCCGAACGTATTGGCTGGCGTGCGTCTTTCAGGTTACACTATACCTACACAGATTCAAAGTAAGGCTATCCCATATGTTTTAGCTGGTAATGATGTTATTGGCCTTGCGCAAACTGGTACCGGCAAGACAGCGGCTTTTGTGTTGCCTATGCTGAATCGTTTGGAGTCTCACAGGCAGGGCAATGTACGCGGACTTGTAATTTCACCTACACGCGAGTTGGCAGAACAGACCAATGAAGCTATAGCTTCGCTTGGGCGGCGCACTGGTATTCGTGCCATTTCTCTTTATGGTGGAGTGGGCATGTTCCAGCAGATGCGTAGTTTGCGCGATGGAGTGGATATTGTTGTAGCCTGCCCTGGTCGCTTGCTGGATCATGTTTGGCAGGGCAGTGTTGACCTTTCCAGCGTGGAGATGCTGGTTATTGATGAAGCTGATCGCATGTTTGATATGGGATTTCTGCCGGATATTCAAAATATTTTGCGCTGTCTTCCGCAGAAAAAGCAAACATTACTTTTTTCAGCTACTATGCCTGATGACGTACGCAAACTGGTGCAGACTTATTTGCAGAATCCGGTAACTGTGCAAATAGGTCAAGCAGCTCCTGCTAGCAGTGTGGCACAGTCTTTTTATCCGGTTAAGCAGCATCTTAAAAGTGCGTTGCTGCTTGATTTATTGCGCCAGATAAAAACAGACTCAGTGGTTGTTTTCACACGTACCAAATATCGTGCTGAGCGTTTAACTGAACAACTCAAAGAGTCTGGTTTCAAAGTGGCTTCATTGCAGGGCAATCTGGCGCAATCTCGCCGCCAATCGGCTATTGATAGTTTTCGCCGTGGTAAGGTCAAGATATTGGTGGCTACAGATATTGCATCACGCGGCATAGATGTGCTGCGTATTTCACATGTCATAAACTATGATATGCCGGATACTACTGATGCTTATACTCACCGTATCGGGCGCACCGGACGTATTGACCAAACAGGTGAAGCATTCACATTTATTTGCCCGGAGGATGCCGGTATGGTGCATGATATTGAGCGGTTGCTTGGGAAGAAAGTCGAACGGCGTATGCTGCAAGGCTTCAATTATGATGTTGAAGCACCTAAGGCCGTAAAAGTGCGCCGCCCGATTGCTAATGATCGCATTGAACAGCGCTCGGCAGCTAAGGGTGTTTCAGATAAAAGAGCACCGTATCGCCGTGCTGCTCGCCAAGTTTCCCCACAGACTCGACAGTCTTAACATAACTAACCCAAAGAGGCACGGTGACGCAAGTGTACTCTCCTGCATAAGCATGACAAACTGCTAGGGGGAATGTATAATCGCCGCATAAGACTGCTTGGTGTGATCTGAGGTATTGTAATGGGTGGAAAAGGTATCCCGCTGGGGCGTATATTTGGCATTGTCTTTTGCGTCAACCCATCTTGGTTGATTATTTTTATTTTCACCACATGGACACTTGCCAGCGGCTATTACTCCCGCATTTATTTGGATTGGTCGCCAGCGGCGAATATTACTGCCGGTGTGATTACAAGTCTATTGTTTTTTGCCTCTGTGCTGGTGCATGAGCTGATGCACAGTGTGGTGGCATTGCGTCAAGGTGTGGCGGTTAAATCAATTACGCTTTTTATCTTCGGTGGTATTGCTGAAATTGCAGAGGAACCCAAAAAAGCTTCTGATGAGTTTGTCATGGCGCTGGCAGGGCCCGTTACAAACTTGGTGCTGGGTGCGATTCTACTCGGCTTATGGTTAGGATTGCGAGATTTTGGTGGAGTTGGTGGGGTGATTGGTATTGGGGCATATTGGCTGGGGTTGGTTAATCTATCACTCGGTATTTGCAATATGGTGCCCGGTTTTCCCCTGGATGGTGGTAGAGTGTTGCGCTCTATACTATGGGGGCGTAGCGGTAATTTGTGCAGCGCAACGCGCGTGGCGTCCATTGTAGGGCGTGTGGTGGCGGGTGTGGTGATATTTGTCGGGGTATGCTTCATTCTTGCCGGCGATTGGCTTAATGGTATGTGGTTTGCGCTTATGGGATGGTTCCTATATAACGCTGCAGTGAGTAGCTATCGTCAAATACAGCTTGATGACTTGATGTCTAGGCATAAGGTGATAGAAGTTATGGGTCAGAGTTGTGTAGTAGTCCCTCCGGATCTAGGCGTTGCTCGCCTAATTAATGAGTATGCCCAGCCGCATGGACAGCAGTGTTTTGCTGTTATGCAGGGTGGCAGTCTTGAAGGGATGATTTTTTTCGATAGCTTGCGAACATTAATACGTGATGCACGTAATAAACAGACTGTTGATCAAATCATGATATCTGCGGAGAAGTTAAAGTGTGTCGCTCCTGACGACGAACTAATAAAAGCGCTTAACATAATGAGAGAGCAGGAATTATCGCAGGTTCCTGTTATGCAGGATGGGTATGTTGTTGGTGTGGTGAATATTGAAAAGTTACAGGCGCTTATTGATCAGCATTCTGGTAAAAAGTGATTTTGTTGAAAATTGTTTGTTGAGCATGTGTTATAGGCTGTTATTGCGGATAAAATGCAAGATTCTCTGAAAAAGAGAGTAATTCGCTGGTGTAGGGGTGGTTTTCTCTGTCGCGATTGAGTAGAGTATTGGCATATATTACGGAGGCACTTAAAGGTCGCAATTTTGAAAGGTACAACGTAGTGGTATACCCATGGAATACCATGTGATGCCATATTTTAATTTGCGA
>WQTJ01000098.1 GCA_009786345.1 Dehalococcoidia bacterium
GCGCATCCGCTACTTGGGTAAAAAGAGCCGTCTCACAGAAATATTGCGCGGTTTGGCTGCTCTTTCTATTGAAGAGCGCAAAATGGCTGGTGCGGTAAGCAACGCTCTCAAGTTGGAGCTTGAAGATGCCTTCAAGCAACGTGAAGAATCTATACGCGAGAGCGAACTGGTTTTTGCCGCGTCAAAAGATGCAATTGATATTTCCCTGCCGGGACGCCCTTTTATGCGCGGACATCTGCATCCGGTCGCACAGGCAATGAATGAAATGTCAGCCATTTTCACAGCCATGGGATTTGAGGTAATGGAAGGACCGGAGGTAGAGTGGGACTATTACAATTTCGATATGCTCAATATGCCCAAAGAACACCCAGCTCGCGCTGCAACCGATACATTCTGGATAGATGCTCCGCCTAATGACAAAGGTTGGCAGATGCTGCTTAGGACGCATACGTCACCCATGCAGGTGCGTACTATGGAGCATCGTAAACCTCCTATACGCATTGTCGTGCCGGGTATTGTACATCGCTATGAGGCTACTGATGCTACTCATCTGTCCATGTTCAGTCAAATTGAAGGATTGGCAGTGGATGAGGGTATCAGTATGGCTAATCTTAAAGGCACGCTGCATGAATTTGCTAGGCGATTCTTTGGCCCAGAGCGGCGTGTACGCTTCCGTTGTGACTTTTTCCCATATGTTGAGCCAGGTGCTGAAATGGCTATTGAATGCGCTGTGTGCCATGGGGATGGTTGCCGCCTGTGCGGCGGCAATGGATGGATTGAAGTGCTTGGTGCAGGTATGGTGCATCCGCGAGTGCTGGAAGGCGTGGGTATTGATTCAAAAAAATATTCAGGATTTGCTTTCGGTATGGGCATTGAGCGCATCCCGCTACTGAAATATGGCATAGAAGACATAAGGCTTTTCTACGGAAGTGACATGCGCTTTTTAAGGCAGTTTTAGATAGATTAGGGTTCGTTAAACTGTTTATGTGAAAAGAAATAGCGCCCCGAAGGGCGCTGTGAAAAGCTGAAAAATCAGTTTAGAGACTTTGAAGACTTTCCTCTGATCATTGTATCCATAGGCTGGGCATAATAGATAACGCCCCAATAACATGGGGCGCTATCAGCACGATATCTTTGTAACCTTCTAACTTAGCAAGAACTATGCCAATCAATAGTCTACGTAAATTAGAACTTTTATATTGTTATCCACACAATATTGGTAAGCGTAAGAATCGCGAGAGCAGGAAACAATAATATCGTCATGAAAATCCCCAAAGGCATTATTACCAATAGTTGTTACGCTGTCTGGTATTATTATACTTATTAATCTGACGCAACTGGAAAAAGCTCGAAAGCCGATACTTGTTACGCCATTAGGTATGGTTACACTGGTTAGTTTAACGCAACCACCAAAAGCTCTTTTTCCGATACTTCTTAAATTGCTTGGTAAAGTTATGCTGGTTAAAGATTGACACCCACCGAAGGCATCATCCCCGATAATTGTTACGCTATTAGGTATCGTTACACTTGCTAAATTACAGCAACCGCTAAAAGCTCCCCATCCCTCAGCAAACAAATCTGTTGACGCTAAGCCGCCGATGTGTGTTACGCCGTTCGGTATCTTGATGGTTGTAAGTCTTTCACAACGACAGAAAGCAAGGTCGTCGATAAAAGTCACATTTTTACCATCGATTTTCTCAGGAATAACAACATCTCCATCAACACCTACATATCCTGTTATTGTCACGTTATTGCCGCCAATTGTATAGATAAAATCCGAAGCTGGATTCGGCTCAGTTCTGCCCGGGTTGGTAGGAGTAGGCGGAGGAGATGTACCTAGTGTCTGCGCAATGGTTGACGGATTAGGCGAACAGCCCATGCCGCAACAAACTGTCGCAGCGATTAAGCATAAAGTCAAGGGAATGCTACTTAATAACTTCATCTTCGCCATAATGACTTTTTCCCCCAGTTGTGAGCCGATCCCCATTAATGAAGTTAATGGGGATCGGCTTTAATACATCAATTACGAAATAATAAGCTGGCAACCAACCATGCTATTTGGACCGGTGTTCACAGACACAATGAAATCGGTTCAAAGATCCTCAGTTTGACTTGGTACAGCAGCAACAGCCTTCATTTGCAGGCGATGTATAAGTTTTACCTTGGCAGGCAAGGCATACACCGGAACCAGTCGGCAAACAAGATTCATGGCATTTTTTGCAAATGGCATAGTCTGCAATTTCTTTGTTTGGCAATGAACCAATATCTACCTTGACATGCTGCAATCCCAGTACGTCGTACCCATGATCACGAATGGAATCCAGCAATCGCTCCTTATTTTGCTCTTTTTTGGGGATTAAACAGGAAAACCAGTTATCCATGTCCTTGAATTCTTTCACTTTAGAAACATCCACGAACACCCTTACTCCATTGCCTTTATGTTTATCGTATAGTGTTACAGCAAAACGCCCTGTATTGATAATGCGCATCCATCCATTGCCAATAGTACATGGCGTTAGCATTTGGATAGAATCTGGTAAGCATTTGTCAGTTTCGCAAATAGCATCAAATAAACAGTCTGCCGGCAAATTACGTTTTGCCGTATCGACTATCATTCCGCCCAAAATTACGCCTGGAGCCAAGCCTCCATGAAATTCACGCACCTTTTGCAAAAATTCCTCATAGGTATAAGAACCAACATTCATGGATAATAATCCTCCTTGCAGTTATTTACATACGCTATATTCAGTATGATATACTGTCTAACTATAAATTACAACATCACGGCGATAGCGTATAGTTGCATTATTTAGGCAAAACATCTATTGTCGGCAGAAATAAAACAATAGCGCGAGGATACAATGCAAAGAGAAAATTCCGGCGAAAATAACTTGCACCTGCCAGATAACCTGAGCGACATAGATTGGGCTCGCATGTGGCATCGGCAGATGGATGAAGCCACTTTCCGTGGGCGTGGAGTAGGTTTTTGGGATAGCTGGGCGCGCTCACTGCCGGTTAAAACTGAACACAGCGGCTATGTTGAGGAGTTAATAAGTCGCTTGAAGCTGTCTCCAGAAGACAGTGTCCTTGACGTAGGAGCTGGCACGGGCGCATTGAGCATACCTCTTGCGCGGCGCGTGCGTCAGGTAACGTCTTTAGATCAGTCATCCGCTATGCTGGACTACATCATGGATGAAGCCAGTCGCCATGGGTTAACCAATATTACTCCTTTACATCTAGACTGGGCACAAATTCAAGTCGGCCGTGATTTTCCGCAGCACGATGTAGTTTTGGTATCGCGTTCATTGCCGTCCAGTAAAAGTATTGCCCACAATCTCCGTTCAATAGATGCTGCTGCCAAGCAGCTTTGTTACATAACATGGAAAGCAAGCGGATATGATGAGCTCGAATCCGAATTAAGCGCAATGCTAAACATTCCATATACACCGTCTCCTGACTATGCTGTGCTGTACAATCTGCTGCTGAGTATGGGAATTCACGCCAATGTAGAGTTATTCAGAACCAGCGGACGCAGGCGATACAACTCAGTTCCGGAAGCTTATATGCAAATAGTGCGCAGTTATCCAGCGGCAGAGACAGAACGCCATAAGATAATAGATTTTCTGGAAAACCGGCTTACATACAGCGACGGGCATTACTATCAACAAAAAAATAGCTTATGGGCACTTATATGGTGGGATAAGAAACTGCAGCAGGCACATTAATGATTTTTTAACTAAACAACAACGATAACACTGATGTATATTACATAACAGACTCTATTCTATTGTGCTGTGGCTGCAGGGCTATCACTTAGACTCATCAAGCTTTATGATATCACCCTATTGACAGAGCGATATGTCATGTGTAGTATATATTACTAAAGATATATAGAAACAGTAGAGTGCGTTAAATAACGAAATAGAATAGGAATGCTACCAATGCCGGAAGAAAAAAGACATATTAATGGATTATGGTGGTGCTTTTGGTTGGGTGTTTTGCTTGTGGTAATTATCATTCTCTCGTTTGTATGGGGGCGTTATCCCATTTCCCCGTCAAACCTTTTCAAGATTCCCCTTTCCCGCATTTTTAATATTGATCAAACGTGGCCTGACCAGATGGAGAGTATTCTTTTCCGCGTACGATTGCCTCGCATACTACTGGCCAGTCTTGTTGGCTGTTCATTATCCGCAGCCGGAGCATCATATCAAGGCGTTTTCCAAAATCCTATGGCGGCTCCTGACATACTCGGAGCCGCAGCCGGGGCAGCTTTCGGTGCGGCATTAGCCATACTGACTGGTCAGTCCAGCATGACCATCACGCTTTATGCTTTCGTTTTTGGTTTACTTACTATGGCATTGGTCTTTTTTATAAGTCATAAAACACGCGGCAAACAAGTAATAGGCCTTATTTTGGCCGGCATTATGGTAGGCTCGTTGTTTTCTGCCGGTCTTTCGTATATCAAGCTAATCGCTGATACCAGTAAAAAGCTCCCTGACATTACTTACTGGCTGATGGGCAGTTTCAACGGTACAACAACCAATAAAGTTGTGCTGGCATTAATTCCGATGGCTATAAGCTTGATTCCCTTGTTTTTACTGCGATGGCGAATAAATGTGCTTACGCTTGGAGATGAAGAAGCGCAAACGATGGGAATTAATGCTCGCCGTTTTCGCATAGTCATTATTATTTTGGCAACATTGCTTACCGCTGCCAGCGTGGCGGTTACAGGAATGATTGGCTGGGTTGGACTTGTAGTCCCGCATTTGATGCGCCGTTTAGTTGGCAATAATTACAAGTATCTTATGCCTGCCTCAATGTTATTCGGGGCCTCTTTTCTGCTGCTCGTGGATAATATATCGCGCAACGTTACAGAAACAGAAATCCCTATAGGTATCCTCACAGCATTTATCGGAGCCCCTTTCTTTATTTACCTAATCACACGCAAAGAGGAAGCGTTATGAGTATTGAAGTACGCGGTCTCCGCTTCAGCTATGGCGAGCGCACTGTGCTGGATGAAATCAATGCCTTGGCATGTCCCGGTGAGATACTTTCAGTTATTGGACCCAACGGCGTGGGGAAAAGCACCCTTTTTCACTGTATTTTAGGGCTGTATAACAAATACGATGGACACATAGTCATTGATGGGAATGACATACGGGGTTTAAGCATACAGCAGATGGCACGTTTAATTGCTTATGTGCCGCAGAGCAATTACCCTTCCTTCAATTTCAGTGTCTTTGATATGGTGTTAATGGGAACATCCGCGCATATTTCTTCTATTTCCACGCCAGGAAAGAAACAAATGCTACTGGCAGATGAAGCTTTAGAACAATTAGGCATTGCCCATCTGCGTAACCGTGCTTATACCCATATCAGCGGAGGCGAACGTCAACTTACCATTATTGCCCGTGCGCTGGTACAGCAAACTAAAGTGTTAATTCTGGATGAGCCTGTCGCCAATTTGGATTTTGGCAACCAGCTGCTAGTGCTGAACCAGATTAAAAAACTGGCACGCTTAGGCTATACAGTAATGCAAGCCACTCACAACCCTGATCAGACATTTATGTTTTCCGACCGTGTCCTGGCTTTGAAGGACGGGCATGTACTGGCCTACGGAGTCCCGGCAGAAGTAGTTACTGAAGATTTAATGCAGAAGCTTTACAAAACTGATATTGAAGTGGCGAGCTTGTATGGTGACAAGGTGCGCATATGTGTGCCAAAAGCAGTCATTAATAATACTTACTGACATGAAATACTGTTTAAAATACCATAAATGGAGGGGATGGAATGGAGTGATTTTTTAGTAGTATCTGTTTGGCGTTTTTTCCATGTTAATTATGATCTAATTGGAGGATATATAAGTTCATGAAAGAACTAATGGATGAAAAAATCGATAAACCTAACTCATTCACACGCCGTGACTTTCTCAAAGTTGGCGGCATAACAATAGCATCAGCCATGTTATTGAACGTCCTTGCTAGCTGTAGTTTAGATAAAACCGTGACGGAAACATTTACGACAACTAAAACTGTAACAGACACCGCGCCGCCGGTTACTAGTGGCCCAACATCCTTTGTATTCACAGACTCGCTTGGCCGCAAAGTAGAAGTGCCTGCTAACATCACTAAAATAGCTGTATCAGGTTCAATGGCTCAGATTGTACTTTTTGCCCTTTGCCCTGATAAACTCGTTGGCATCGCATCTGCGTGGGATGCAGCTGCGAAACAGTTCCTTGACGAAAAATACTACAACTTACCTGTTTTGGGACAATTTTATGTAGGCTCTGGCTCCGGCAATCTTAGCATGGAGGAGATTGCAAAAACAGGTGCTCAAATACTTATTGATGTTGGCGATGTTAAAGCCAATCATGTTGCCGATATGAATACTTTACAAAGCCAGCTGGGTATTCCGGCCGTACATATTGATGCTTATACTGCTGCTATGGCGCACTGTTACCGCATGCTCGGTGAACTACTCAACATGCCAGAAGAAGCAGATGCTATCGCAAAATACTGCGACAAAGTCTATGGCAATACAATCTCAATTGCCAACCGTGTAACTGCCGACGGTACAAAAGCCAAGTTGCTCTATGTTACCGGTTCTGAAGGCCTTAATGTCATAGCTAAGAATTCTTACCACGCTGAGATTCTTGATATTTTATCCAATAATCTGGCAGTAGTGAGCAATCCGTCAAGCAGCGGCAACGGGAATGCCGTAGGTATGGAGCAAATCCTAATCTGGAGCCCCGAAACAATTATTTTTGCACCGAACAGCATATATAGCACTGTTGGCAGCAAGGGTGACTGGTCTACCATACCCGCTATAAAGAACGGTAAATACTACGAAGTTCCATTCGGTCCTTATAACTGGATGGGCTCTCCGCCTTCGGTTCAGCGCTACCTCGGTATGATATGGATGGCACAACTGCTTTATCCTGAAGCTGCGCAGTATAATGTATATAACGAGGTGCAGGAATACTTCAAATTGTTCTACCACTGTGATATTACCAGAGCTCAATACGATGCGCTGGTAGCCAATTCACTGGGTAAGAAATAGCCTTTGAATCAGTAGGGATTCAATTTTCTGATAAGGCTGAAGCTCAAACCCGTTTTTTAATTAACAACTGAAAATAATCTCTCTTGACAAATACGTTATACCTCTAGTAGTATATACAATATATCTCTGGAGATATGCTATTTTGCATGACAAATGGATAGGTTCTGCCGGGGGAAACCAAGGTGACGGAGTCCGGACAACTCTGTCTTAAAAAAGATAACCTCCCCCTTCCGTGCGCTGGCCTTGGGTGT
>WQTJ01000099.1 GCA_009786345.1 Dehalococcoidia bacterium
ATTGCTGTACCGATTAAATATTGCGTCCTTGTAAAGCTATGATAGTGCATAGTTGTGCCTATAAAGCCGTGACATTTAATTGGGGGATCAATATAGCGTTATCCCTAGCTATTGTTAATAGCGTCAATGGGTTTTTTGTTGGATATGCGTGTTGTGGGAATAAAACTGGCAATGAACGCTGCTCCAACGCTTACTATCAGGATTAATATCAACTGGCGTATCCCGAAAGAAAATATGGTGATAATCAGCCCATATTTGTCTCTGAATGTGGAATTCAATATGGTGCTAATGCCAAATACTGCGATTGCGGCAATCACGAAGTTAATCAATGCGATAACCAAGCTTTCGTTAAAGAATATGCTGAACACGTCACTTGATCGTGCACCGACAGCTCTAAGTATGCCTATTTCGCGTTTTTTGTATGAGATACTTGTCGAGATGAAATTCATTATCATTAAACTTGCGAACACTGCGAAAAAGATGCCGATGTACAGAAATGCTTTTGATAAACCTTCGACTAAATTGTTGAATGAATTAAGCGATGAAGATACCTCATTACTGAGAGAATACCTTATGCCGTCATTAGTTTCGTAGCTGAATTTGACCAAATTCAAATCTTTTGTGTTGTTGTCTGTCAAAGGTGCTATAGCATATTTTATCGGGTTGCTGTCTGGGTCAACAAGCTGTACGAATAGCGCATCTGAGCAGACAAGCAAGCCATATGCAGAAATTGAGGCAACGCCGTCATGTACGCCTATGACTTTAAGTTCCCTCTCGCTTTGAGTATAACTATTTTCAGTCGCAGAATATGTCTTTCCTAACACTTGTTGGAAGTAGGTGTTTTTTTCTACTTCAGATAGCGACTCCCAATCAATTTGCGTAGAATCTTGGGTTTGGGTGCGATAAAAACTCTCTAATGTGCCTAATGACACGATGATTTCGTTTACCGCAAGCGTGCTGGAGAAAGAATAACCATTTGCCCAAATGATTTTATTTTTATCGGATGCGGATATTTGCGAATAAGGAACAGCACCAGAAGTGCTTCCAAAAAACTCAATCGAACTACCATGTCTACTTTGTGTTCTAGATTTTATAAACATAATGCCAGTGTTTTTGAAATCTATCTGAGAGCTTTTAAACACTTCGTCATAAAAATTTGGTTTCACAAATGCAACCGCATGCAAGCTGGTTTGCAGTAGTTCTGAATATTCAGATGATAGCATCCATATATTCAATCCGTCTTCGCTTGATGAAGTGTCTTCAAATAAAGGCGCGTAGCGCGTGTCGTTAAAGCCAGTGTCGATTATACCTACAATCGTAAGCGCAGTATCATACATATCACCAATGCCCAAGTACAATTTTTTGCCTAGCAGTTTAGAAGGAGAATCAATGTCAGATGCGGAGTCGGCTACTGTGGGGTCCATATATCCATATTGCGTATATAACCAGTAAAGATGTTTTGAAATGGCGACTTCTGTATTATTTGTTGGCAAGCGACCGTAACCTGAGTCTATTTTGAATTCCAACATATTTAGCACATTTTGGTCTGTTTCCAAAAAATCATTAGTCTGTTGAAGCCTACGGGCGGAGTAACCACTATTATACGAATTGAAAGTACCATAAAGATAGATAGATTTGTTCCAAACAGGTATGAAATCAAAATCGTTTAGCTTCTGGTTGAGTGTTGTTATGTCCTCTTCTGTCATAGTTGTTTGTGTCATGTAAGAGTAGTTGCCATATGGAGATGTAATTTCTAATTGTTTTTCTAAGGTCGCTGTTTTGATACCACTGTCAAGCATTGATGCTAGCGTCGCAGTAACTTTGTTATATGAGCCAAGCGTATCTGCTAATCCAAATAGCGTAAACGCTACTACAGACAGCAAAACCGTGAAAACCAAACGCACAGGTTTGGCTTTTAAGCTGCTTGCTCCCATGCGCAGAGAATCTTTCCATGGCAAGCGAGATCGAATCAACTTAAAGTCTTTGGCGTTGTATGGTTTCTGGGGTACTTCTTCTGTTTGAGCAAACGCTTCCCTATCGCCTGATTCATTTATGCGTGCAGCGCGACGGAATTTTGCGTTAGCATCATTGTCTATTGAAATAACGGTATCAGCTTTTGCGCCCTTTAAAAAGCGATTGATGGTTTCAGTATCGGCTGCTGTTAATTCCTGCCCTGCTTTAATCTGCATGATTTTGCCGTCTGTAATGCTGACGGCACCTGTGGTTTGCGGCGGTGCATAGTATTTGGTTTCGTCATTAACTATCACACCATCGGCAAATTCAACTATGCGGGCACCGAATTGTTCGGCATATTCGCGGTCGTGCGAAACGACTATGACCAGTTTTGTTTCGCTCAACTTCCGCAGTGTTTCAAGAACTTGTCGCCCTGTGCTGGAATCCAAGGCGCCAGTTGGCTCATCTGCCATTATAATAGCGGGGTCTTTGACAAGAGCACGGGCAATAGCAACTCGTTGTTTTTGACCACCAGACAATTCGTTCGGTTTGCGTTTGCCATAGCCTTTCAAATCAACCTTTTCCAGTATGGCATCGATAGTCTTGTGGTCTCCATTTTTACCTTGCAATTCGAGCGCAAGCCCGATGTTCTTGGCGACTGAAAACTCTTGCAGTATGTTGTATTCCTGGAAAATAAAGCCGACAAATGTGTTACGGTAAGAGTCAAAATCACCCTGTGAAAACGATTTGCTGGATTTGCCCTCAATGATTATTTCACCGGAATCGTATCTGTCCAGCCCGCCGAGTATGTTAAGGAATGTAGATTTACCGCTGCCAGCCTTTCCCAAGATGAAAACCATACCGGTTTCCGGTAGCTCAAGATATACGTTGTTCAGTGCCCGAACGGAAACACCCCCTTTAGGATGATATGTTTTACACAGTTTTTTGATTGAAATCATAGCTTGCTTATAATCTTGTGAAAGTATTCTTGAAGCATCTCTTATACAGCAGCATTTAATACTTATTGCGATAGTACATTATCAAAGACACACGAACCGCACTGACAAACAAAAGGGACCAAAAGAAAGTGAAAAATGTTTTGGGCCCAGAACTTCTTGAAAAGAGTGTGGCAATAGTCAATCCAAACAAGACGATATCCATTCCGAGAAAGCCTGTTTTTTGCTTGATGAACAAGTTACGTTCATCCTCTTCAGTGATTTGTAACTTGTTAAGCCTGTCTAGGTTGTGAATGGCCTTCATGTTCTTGGTAAAGGAGGAAGTTAAAATTACAATGAGGATTACAAATAGTGCCAGTCGAACCCAATCTACTGAAGCACCAATAGACGAATCATAATTGAATCCGCCTGTTGCCATTGAGAAAATTAGCACGCAGAGTGTGATGCTTAATCCTACCGCGAGTAAAATTACCCGGTCAACTATCCTTTGTCTAAAAGGGTTCATTTGGTATCTCCACGTCTGAAAAATCGAAGACTTCTTCAATAGACTTGCCGAAGCACTTTGCTATTTTATAAGCAAGTGGCAGTGAAGCCGTGTACTTCCCTATCTCAATGGATGTTATGGTTTGACGTGTTACGCCAACGACAGCAGCCAGTTCCTCTTGAGAGAGTCTATGTTTTTTCCTCAACTCTGGTATTATAGTTTTCAAGGCGTCATACCTAAGAGCATAATTTACTTTGCGGTATCAGAGTAGCACGCTTTGCAAATATTGTCAAATATTCTTTGCAAATGATTATATTAAGCGCAAAAAAATATTGAGTGAGTGGTGCATTGAAAAGGCCTTTGTTGCTAATAGGCTTAGTGCAGTGGCGTGTGAAATAGATCGGTTAGTGTAGCTGTTTGCTGACATAATCTTCAAAGCATAACTGCATCAATACATACGTTTTATTTTTTTCAAGAAGACTGCCGCAAAACTGGAACCCGCACTTTTGAAAACATTTACGTGCGCGCTGGTTTTTCTCAAGTGTTTTAAGATGCAGGCGGCGCATGCCCAAGTGGTGGAAAGCATATCTTATGAATGTTTTGAAGGCTTCTTCTCCGTACCCTTGCCCCCAATAGCGCCGATCACCTATGGTGATACCAACTTGTGCGTCAGCGTTATCCCAGTCTATGTTGTAGATGGTGCAGTTGCCGATATGGAGGCCTTCGGCGATGGTTTTGATGGAAAACCACTTGTTGGCCATATGGTCGTCATCATCGGCAGATTTTAGTTGTGTTATGTATTGGACGAAAGATTCTTTTAGAGGCGTCTGCCCGTTTAGTGCGGCTAGTTCTGCGTCTTTGCTCCAGATATAGTCATGCGGGGCATCTGATCTAGACTTTGGGTGCAGACTTACACGCTCGCCGCTAATTGGTGTATTGTTCATCAAATTCATATGGGAGTGTGGTGGCTGGCACGCCTAGAGTGTCAATTTCGGAGATGGACTGCTCTGCAGCATCTCGCATAGCTTGGCTTTTGTGCGATCGTAGTGAGGTTAGCTGTTGTTTGGCTTCTTTGCCGCCTATTTTGCCTAATGCTAATACGGCGGCCATTTGTACTTCGGCATCGGGATCTGTTGTAAGCTCAATTAGCTGTGGCACTGCCGCGGTTTCGCCTAATTCGCCTGCGGCTACAGCAGCTTCATAACGCATCTCGGCTTCAGTGCTATTCATTTCCTTTAGTACTGTTGGCAGCCATAACTGATCGCAGTTGCGTCCCATGGCATAGATGGAACTGACACGCATGCGCTGTTCTTGGCCGCGGTATGCTTCCCAAATGGATTGTGTTATGTCCGGCATACTCAGCGGTGCTATTGCTTCCAGTGCGCGGCGGCGTACTTCCAGCGGTTCGGCAGAGTTGCGGATGATTTCCAATAATACTTGTGAGAGATGCATGCGATTTTCAGCAGAGATCTTTTGATGTTCTGCCATCATAGAGAATCGCCCCAAGGCGATAGCAGCGGCGCTGCGCACTTCAATAGCCGGATCGTGTTGTACTAATCGCAGTAGTGGCGGCAACAGTGAGGGATTGGTGTTTTCCCACAATCCTTCCACTGCTGCTCTGCGCACGGAATCATCTATGCAATAGAGGGAACTACGGTATATGCGGTCGAAATTGAGTTCTACAGTGTTTTTGGTAAGCTCTTCAAGTCTTGCCAATATTTGGCATTTGCGTTCTGGCGGCAAGGCGTTCCACACAACCTCAAATTCCTTGATTTCATCGGCATTGAGGTCGGAAAGTTCACTTAATTCGGTATTGGATAACTCTAAGCTAATGTCGCATAAATGTGTGAGTATGCTGGCTAGCGGTGTGTGTGGCTGGAACTCGCCAGCGTCATCATCACTCATCGTTTTCGGAGTCATCTTCATTGCTCTCCCAAATGGGTTCGGTAAAATAATCGATATACTCTCCCATGGCTTCGGCGGCAATCTGCTTCATTTGCTCTCGTACTGCTATTGCTGCCATCATGAGTTCAGCATGGTCAATTTTGATATTCAGAATTTTTGACAAAGCCAGCACAACGGCCAGTGCCGCTATTGGGTTATGCATGCGTGTGGCATAATTTGGCACTTCGCCCAAGAGGCAGGCTCCATCCATATTGCGCTCTTTAGCCACCCCCAGTAGTATGCCGTTCATTCCGGAAATTTGTAAATGTCCTCCATTTACCAAACTGTGAGGCGCAAGTTCTTTCACCACATCAATATTTGTTCCTACTCCCCATACTTTTGGGTCTTCTGTGTGGTGTATGCGTGTTATGGCAGCAGCACATGTATAGATGCGCTTGACCTTAAAGTGCTCGGCTGCATCTGCGATGCAATTGGCGAGGGCGTAGCTGTTTGTGGTAGGCTGGGCTTCCCCAATGAACAGAATTAAGTCGTTGCCACTTGGGTTTTTCCAATAATAGAAGCGGCTTTGCGGAAATTGCGGTTCTTCCACTATGTTGTTGCGTACCATGACACCTATAGGATCGAAAAAGTAAGGCGCGCGCACTTCCGCTAGTTCTTTAACTTCAAGCTTACGTGCGATATAAGTAGTAACAATCATGGCCACATTAGCTATGCCGGGCCAAGCTGCTATCATAGTAGGCTCGTTGAGGTTGGGACGGGCACGTATTTTTATGAAATCTTTTATTTTGCTCATATATTTTGACAACGTATAACGGAAAGTAATTTATTCGTGAACTAATCTACAATATCAAAGCACCACCAATTTTTCAAGACTGTATTTTTGTTTATACATTAGTTTACCATTTCAAGCAAAGAAATTCTAAGACGTATATAAGCCCAAGATGTATTGGGAAAGGGCTTGCATGACTGTTCTTCATCATCATTAAAAATTGACATCAATGATGATGTTTTCTAAAATGGCGACAGCTCGCTCAAAGCGCAAAAAATACTAGCGGGCAGAAAAAGGAGTGGAAAGTGGTTATTCTGAATATCCTTCTTTGGTTGCTCATCGGTGCTTTAGCAGGTTGGTTGGCCGGTATAATCATGAGGAGCAGAGGTTCGCTAATCCGCAATATCATCTTGGGCATTGCTGGTGCTTTGCTTGGTGGATGGATTGTTAGTTTCTTCGCGGATGTCACTAAATTCAGCATCATTGGATTCTTGGTTGCAGTCGGCGGAGCTTGTATCCTCATTTTCATTTTCAGGCTTTTGTTTGGCGGCAAAAGAAGGTAAACTGCCAGTTAAGTTTGCCAACGATCAAAGTGTTTGGTGCTGTAACCACATTGTCTTTGTAAAACTTGCGGTTAGGTATTGCTTTACAGCTTTGATCACGCAATTAAGAACTTGGCGACTGTCTTGTAATGCTGGTTTGGCTGAGGGTGTTTATTTACTGGAGACGGAAAGTGCAGGGAAATAAAGCGATGGAGCGAAAAGTTGCCCGCCTATCCAGTGCCCGTCATTGCCGATAGCAGCTATATCTTTTAGCAGTTCATACACGTTGCCAAAAACCATAGTGTCCTTAACACGGCCGACAATTCGGCCGTGTTCTATTTTGTAGCCCAGTAACACATTCCCTGAAAAATCTCCGCCAAGTATATTGCCTTGAGTGGCTCCCATCACTTGCTCAATAAGCAGACCTTCTCTTATTTCGGCTATCATGTCTTCAGGCGTAACATCGCCGTTGTTGAAAACGAAAGCTCTCGGCGTAGGAACTGGCAAACCTCCTCTGCGCCCCCCGTGTCCGGTGCTGCTTTTATGTGCCTGTGCTGCTGTTTTCAGGTCATAGAAGAAATTCTGTGGTGCGCTGTCTTTAATAAGCGGCAGGCGCTTGCTTGGCACCCCCTCATCATCAAATGGACTGCTGCTAATACGGTATTGAATGGTGGCGTCATCACTTAGTTCCAGTTTTGGGTCAAAAATCTTTTGCCCCAGTTTGTCTACTAAAGGCGATGCTCCCTCAAACACCAATTTG
>WQTJ01000100.1 GCA_009786345.1 Dehalococcoidia bacterium
TTACAGGTAATCTTGAAGGCATATGCCGGGTAACATTGCTTTGGGCTGCTATATGATTTTGTAGCAAAATCCTACAACAACTTGACACCGTCTTTAGTCAGGCATTATCTTGCCAAGCCTTCACCTTTCGTCTATTCTGAAAGCGTGAAAACTTGTCCTATCAACACCACCATAAACCACTCTACAGCTTGCATACTAGCACAACTGCAATCATTGCTGAGAGAGCAACACGCAGAGGCATATCTAGTAGGCAGCATCGTGCGCAATTTGTTAGCCGGACATGCCAAAGCGGATGTAGATATCGCTATAAACGGCAGCGTTTCAGCTATCGGGCAACAACTAGCAGACCAACTTAATGCACATTATGTCATGCTGGACAATACGCATGGCATAGCGCGTTTGTTGCCACGTGTTGAAGAAACATGGCAAATAGATATAGCCACTCTGCAAGGATCATTAGAGCAAGACCTTCTGCGGCGGGATTTCAGCATCAACGCACTAGCCATAAATATCTCTGAAATGCATTTGGCGGAAGATCAGCTAAATGCTGCTGTTCTGGATGCAGGCAGCGGGCTAGAAGATATACAAAATAAAACCTTACGCGCCGTATCACCACAAATTTTCCGCGATGACCCCATTCGCCTGTTGCGCGGAGTACGTCTTAGTAGCGAACTCGGATTCAACATTGAAGAGCGCACCGCCACCATCATGCAGCGTGATCATGCAATGATAACCCGCGCAGCAGGTGAGCGAATACACGATGAATTGCTGCGGTTGTTTAACTACACTGACACCTATCAAGCAGTGGATTTCATGAACCGCTTAGGGCTGCTTACTGCCATTATCCCCGAACTAGCCCCTACGCGCGAGCTTGAGCAACCGCCAGAGCACACTTGGGATGTGTTTCATCATTCCGTGCGTTCCATTGAAGCATTGGACTTCATATGTCATCGCTCAGGATGGGAATTCAGCAAAACAGATGTTTTAGAAAATATCCCTTGGGGAGAAACCATCCAATCTTATTTCAGTACAGCAGTAAGCTCATCAGCTACAAACCGTGTGTTAACCAAACTAGCAGCATTATTACATGACATCGCTAAGCCTCAAACTCGTATAATCAACGAATTCGGCAGAGTACGCTTCTATGGACATCCGCAACAGGGCGCCCCCATTGCCGCCTCCATACTGGAGAGGCTACGCTTCAGTCATCACGAGATTAAATTCATAGAAACCATTGTGCGGCACCATTTACGCCCGGTACAAATGACAGAAAACGAAGCACAGCCAACAAAGCGGGCCATTTATCGTTACTGCCGCGACTTAGAAGAGGCCGGAATAGCCAATTTATATTTCAGTTTGGCAGATCACCTAGCTACACGCGGACCAAACCTAGAACGTGAAAACTGGGATTGGCACGTGAGCGTAGTTCGCCACATAGTGGATGCATACGATAAAGGGCCTTCTCCGGCTAAGCTGATACCATTACTAGACGGAAATGACCTGCAAAGCGAACTTAACCTAAAACAAGGAAAACAAATAGGGCAGCTGCTAGAAGAGCTAAGTGAGGCACAAGCAGCAGGTGAGATAAACACGCGCCAGCAGGGATTGGATTATGCACAAAAACTACTCACAGAAGGCATTCCTAATCACAACACACTTGGTAAAGTGAAGTATTTCTTTAAACTACCGTAACTCCTCGTGTATTTATGACACAAACCATCAGGTGACAATAACCGCATACATTGCTCAAGATGGCTTGAGTCACCTGCTAAAAATCAATTATACTGTGCCTAATGCGATAGAGGTGCAACATGTTAAATCTCAGTCACGTAGCCGAACAAATGGAACTCATGGTGGCACGGCTCAAAGTTGGCGAAAAAGACAAAAGCACACGACTGGCTACAGCTCTCAGTCTGCTAAAGGATAAAAACTTAGACTTCGCCAAACTGCAAGATAAAGCCGCCAAAAGCTCCAAAACCTCTCCTTTCCTTTTGGCTGGAATAGTAGAGCCACTTTCCACTCAGAAGCCTCATATTTCCGCTCCAGCGGATTTCAGCATCATTGCAACTGACGGCTCGCAGGTTGATGTGGACCGGCACCAATCAACGCGCTGTTTCCTTATAAACATAGGCCGCGTACGATTGGATTACGGGCAAAACGCCTCAGCAAAATTGGAAAGTCTGCCGCTATTGTACGCCAGCGATAAAGATACAGTCATATCAATCGGGCACCAAGAACAGATGATTGAAGGGCCATTACTCAATCTTAAGCGTTCAGTTGATGAATGCCGTCATCTAGTAGAAATGGCAACGGGATTGCCACCTACGCAGCCGTCTCTAGCTATTATTGATGGCTCTCTTATAATGTGGCAGCTGTCCAGCAGTGAATTTCCCGACTTTGTAGTAAAAGAACTGCTGGACAATGGTTTTATGAAATATCTTGATGGCATAAAATCGTTAGCACAGAAACAGTCTTTGTCATTAGCAAGCTATATAAGCTTCCCGCGCTCTGTGAACGTGGTCAACACGCTACGCTTACTGCTATGCCCTAACGAACTGGCTGATTGCTCAAAACACTGCTGTTATAAATCCATAGGGCAGCGTCCTTGCGATGACATCTACGGAGTACAGGATCAAGATTTATTTTTCAATATGTTAAATACTGGAGAGCGCTCTGCCATATTTACCAGTCAGGCCAAAATAGTAAGGGAAAAATACGGAGAGCACACTGTTCATTTCTTTTATCTCAAACTAGAAGATGAAATAGCACGTATTGAAATACCACAATGGATAGCACGAGATACATACAAGCTGGACATGACCCATGCTTTGATATTTGACCAGTGCCTGCGCGGTAATGGCTATCCAGCAGCTCTTTCCGAAGCACACGAGCAGGCCGTAGTCAGCGACTCTGACAGAGAAAATTTTCAACAATTATTATCAACATGGATGGCTGATGAACACTTAGACTACGCCTCCTCAGCTAAAAGCCGCAGCAAAAAAACTAGATGGCTATAAATCCTGCTTTGGAAAAACATGGGAAAAGAGGAGTTTTATGCAAGATTTGTCACAAACACGACTGGGTGAAGTAATAGAGGCTTCTACCACTGCTTTCAACGCTCAATGTTACGAACTGTACTCTCTACCCCCCTTAGGAACACTTGTCAAAACATGTGAAGGTGACAACGAGCTTTATGCCGTGGTACATCGTGCTTTTACTGAAGGGATAGAACCGGGACGCAAACCCATAGCGCGTGGCAAAGATGAAATTTCAGAAGAAGCTGTTTTTCAAGCTAATCCTCAGCTGTCAAAACTATTGCGCAGCGAATTTTCCGCACTTGTAGTAGGGTACAAAAATGCAGAACATTTGCATCAATATCTGCCGCCGCATCCGGCACGCATCCACGGCTTTGTTTATGCCTGCAATCAAAAGGAAATCTTAAATTTCAGCCGTTCATGCGATTTTCTGACACTGCTGCTCAACGCTAAAATGGAAACTCCTTCAGACGAATTGGTTGCCGCCGTGCTACGATTGATGAGCGCTTCTCAAGAAGACACGCGCGCTTTCTTAATAAAAGCAGGCAAGGAGTTAGCTTCCTTGCTTGGACAAGATTATGCCAGGCTTAAAGCTATACTGGAAAGGATAAGACCATGAATAGCGAAACAAGATTAGGTATAGTGGTTTCCGGTTCACTCAGCGATGGGGTGAGCGTACGAATGGACAGTCACGCATCAGTAGAAGACATCGTTGTCGGGCATTATGTCACTATTGAAGGGCAGAAACACCGCTTCTTAGGCATGATTACCGATGTAAAGCTAGATGCCAGCGACCCCCATATGACTTTTTTCCCTCCATCTGCAGATGATGATTTCAGCGCTGAGGTACTTTCGGGGACATCGGCATACGGGTTACTGAATGTAACGCCTTATTTGGTCATCGGAGACGCTACCAAAACAGGTGTAATTGGGCCGCAACCAGTTAAGACCATTCCCAGTCATTTTTCTAAAGTAGGAACGTCATCCGACTCAGATATCGAACTTGTTTTCGGAAAAGAAGATGATAAAAAATTCTGGATTGGAAACCCGCTGGATATGGAAACAAAACTATGCCTTGACTTGCCGGAACTTGTAACACGTTCCAATGGCATATTCGGCAAAAGCGGCACAGGCAAAACTTTCCTCACTCGCATGATACTTATCGGAATATTGCAAAAAAGCGCGGCAGTTAATCTCGTATTTGATATGCACTCAGAATACGGATGGAAGCATCGTAACGAAAAAGGTCGCGAGGTAAAAGCTCTTAAGCAACTCTTCCCATCAAAAGTAGCTATCTTCACTTTGGATGAGGAAAACGCCAAGATGCGATCTGTGGCACCCGATTTCACAGTTAAAATAGGCTATGATGAAATAGCGCCAGAAGACATCTCACTGTTGCGACAGACCCTTAGCCTTACAGACCTAGCAGTAGAAGCTTCTTTCTCTTTGCGCAAGCATTTCGGGAATGAATGGATAAAACGTACGCTTGAGTTGGAAGCCAGCGAAGACAGCGCTAAGATACTAAATATACTTAACATCCACGAAAGCAGCTTCCAATCTCTAAAACGCGGGCTTAACACTTTAAAACGACTGTCATTTATTCAGCCACACGTAGAGCAGCAAGCAGTTTCACAAATATTGAGACGGCTGGAGAATGGAACTCATGTAGTACTAGAATTCGGGCGATATACCGACATTACAGCCTATATTCTAGTTGCCAATTTACTGACACGGCGCATTTACGACAGCTACCGCGAGCGCACAGAAAGGTCTATCGCCGATGGCAGTGCTAAACCAAAACCACTGGTTATCACAATTGAAGAAGCACACAAATTCCTTAATACTGAGGTAGCTTCGCAAACCATCTTTGGCACCATCGCACGCGAGATGCGTAAATACTACTGCACACTATTAGTCATAGATCAACGGCCTTCAGGTATTGACCCGGAGGTAATGAGCCAGCTTGGCACAAAAATTACATGTCTGCTTGATAACGAACGAGATATTGACAGCGTGCTCGCCGGCACATCTGGGAAAAACGGTCTCAAGGGGGTGTTAGCTAAACTTGCCGCCAAGCAACAAGCCCTTATTTTCGGTCATGCTGTACCCATGCCTGTAGCTTTCAGCCCGCGCGAATACGGTGCAGACGGATTCTATAGAGACATTTCTCCTGAACAGTCTAACCCCAAAGAAGTGGAGGAGGCTATCGATAATTTGTGGCGCTAGCAGGCATATGTGTATTTTTCTGATTGAATACGCATAGCTATTGGATTTCTGATTTTTGCACCAGACTGCTATAATGTGGCACATGGGGCTGTAGCTTAGCGGGAGAGCATCTGATTTGCATTCAGAGGGTCAGGGGTTCGAATCCCCTCAGCTCCACCAAATGGATCATGGACGAACACTCACTTTTTCCGCGGCGGTTTTGCCGTTACTGTTTGGTTCAAAGACAGCGACATATAACAGCCTGAAACGCTACGAGCCATTTCTGCGCCGGATCCAACTAAAGTCTATGGCAACTTATGAACTCTACAAAGACGATGCATTTGTGTCACCAGCGGTGACACAAATCAGGTGGACAAATCACCTGCTCATTATGTCGAAATCCAAATCGCCGGAAGAGCGACATTTTTACATGGAACTTTGCATCATTGAGCGCTATTCAAAGCGTGAATTGGAGCGCCAGTTAGACAGTTCATATTATGAGCGCTATATGCTTTCAGCAGGAAAACAACTGCCAGAGCCTAAAGCGAAAGTAGTGCGGCGGCAGCATTTTTGACACCTATGTTTTGGAGTTTTTGGATTTGCCGGAACATTATTCTGAGCACAATTTTCGCAAGGCAATCATAACGAATCTTAAGAATTTCCTGCTGGAAATCGGAAAAGATTTTTCCTATATCGGAGAGGAATATAGAGTACAAGTTGGCGAGCATGATTATTTTATCGACTTATTGTTTTACCACCGTGTACTGTCCTGTTTGGTTGCCTTTGAATTAAAAATCAGTGAATTCAAACCGGAATACATCGGGAAGATGCATTTTTATTTAGAGGCGCTTGACCGCGAACACCGCAAAGAAAATGAAAATCCAAGTGTTGGCATTATCTTATGTGCGGCAAAAGATGATGAAGTAGTCGAATTTGCTTTGAGTCGCAGCCTTTCTCCAACATTAGTTTCAAATTACACGCTCAATTTACCAGATAAAAAACTGCTGCAAACTAAACTGCGGGAACTGGCTGAACTTGCTTTGGAGAGTGAGGACATTGAGCGCGTCGGCGGTGTTATGTCAGAGGATTTGGAGAGACCTGAAAAGAGCATATCGCAAATTGAAAGAGAGCAGTTGAATGCACTCAAAAAGAAAGGTAAGCCACTAATGCTTGACAAATAATTACGGAAGGTTTGCCAAAGTTGGAGAGACGAATATGAAGAAGCCCAGAATAAAAAAGTGGAACGATATCGGTTTAAAATATGCTGCAGGCGGCGTATGGAATGCCTTTACGTCAGGGAAAAATTTAAAAATTTACGCCATCGCTGCTGTTATGGTTATTATTCTAATGATTTGGCTTCCAACTTCAGAAATTGAAAATACTATTCTCGTACTAACGGTCGGATTGGCAATTGCCGTTGAATTGATTAATACAGCAATCGAAAAGGCAGTCGATATTTCGTGTGAAGATATTTTGTTAAAAGAATTAAATAAAGATCCAATCAACAATAACGCTAAATTGGCAAAGGATATTTCAGCGGGCGCAGCTTTATTCACGGTTATTATAGCTGTGATCGTGGGTATTATGATTTTTATACCTAAGCTTATAGATAAACTTCCCACGACCTTACGGTCGGGGTATTCACTGCTTCAAAACAACTTGAAGTTGTTTTGTCCAGAGTCGGCTTTACCTTGATTCGTAATATATGCCTCTATGGTAGTTCGGTCAATGCCAACTGTGCTTACAAAGTATCCTTCCGACCAAATACTTCCTGTGCCCCAATATACTTGTTTTAGATATGGAAAGTTAGCCTTCATAGCTTTGGTCGTATTTGCTTTCACTATCCCAACTACTTTGCCGATACTCCAACTGGGTGGGATAGACATCAGCATATGGACATGATCCTTATCCGTGTTTACTTGCTTAAACATTAGTTCGGGATAATGCTCTTCTATCTCTCTAATACGACCAAGTATGAAGGCTTTCATACTTTCATCAATAATCTTTCTGCGGTATTTGGTCGGTATGACTATATGATAGTCACATTGGAACACGCAGTGGTCTTTTTTTTCGATATATGCTTGGCATTGCCCAGTTATTTTACTATAGCTGGTTTCTCAAGCTCTTTCAGCCGTCTCAAATCTATCGTACTCATGCCGCCGTATTCCTTACGCCAGCGGTAATACGTATTTTCCGTAATTCCCCT
>WQTJ01000101.1 GCA_009786345.1 Dehalococcoidia bacterium
TACAGTGCTGTTCTCTCTCATAGCTTTTGTAACTATTTTTGTCATTTTAGCAGCGGTTCTTATAACCTTAATTAAGCGAGAATGGCAGAAAGGACCGTACTTTAGCAAAAACCTTGACGAACAAGCCGTGCTGATCGATCCATATGGAAAGGAGGCGCTTAACAAATGAGTCTGCAAATCTTATGGTTTATTCTAATTGCCGTATTATTTATCGGTTTCTTCTTCTTAGAAGGATTCGATTTCGGTGTCGGTATGGCAACCCGCTTCATAGCCAGGAATCGTAACGAACGGAATCAATTAATACGAACCATCGGGCCTTTCTGGGATGGCAATGAAGTCTGGCTTTTAACTGCCGGCGGTGCTATATTCGCAGCGTTCCCGCATTGGTATGCCACCATGTTTAGCGGTTACTATATCCCTTTGACCATAGTTCTCTTAGCATTAATCATTCGCGGTGTTTCTTTTGAGTTCAGGCTCAAGATGGAATCCGAAACAAGCAAAAACATTTGGGATTGGGCGCTATTTTTCGGAAGTTTACTGCCGCCTTTCCTGCTGGGCGTATTATTTATCAGCATGGTCAAAGGCATGCCTATTAACGCTAGCATGAACATGCGTGCAGGCTTTTTGGATTACATATCCTTCTATTCCATTGTAGGCGGTGTGGCAGTAACTCTGCTGTGCCTTTTGCACGGGCTTAATTTCATCAGTTTGCGCACTATGGGGGAAGTGCGAGAGCGAGCTGCTGCATTGGCTAAAAAATTGTACCTTGTATTATATGCAGGACTAGTAGCGTTCGCGGCGCTGACTATACGATATACCGACTTCTTTAAAGTTCGCCCTGCCGCAATTATCACTATTCTGACAGCTCTCGTAATCATAAGCATACTCGCACATTACTTTGTAATACGTAAAAAAGAAGCTTTTTCCTTTGTCTTATCAGGGCTGACTCTATGCCTCGTTGTAGTTTTAATATTCACAGGGCTGTACCCAAGAGTTATGGTAAGCTCACTTGACTCAGCTTTTAACATGACTATTGACATGGCAGCCAGCAGCCATTATACGTTGAGTCTTATGACCAAAGTAGCATTTACTATATTGCCATTCGTTTTGGCTTATCAGATCTGGAGCTATTACGTGTTCCAGCAGCGTGTTATAAAAAGTCCAGAAATCATAGAGTAAAGAGAGCAACTAGAAATATTCAACAAAAATTTATGGCGTTTTCCCAGTGCTAAAAGCTTCAGTGCACATCTGATTCTAATAGCCGGTTTGCAGGGAATCGCTGTCATAGTCCAAGCATATTCTTTAGCTTTAGCTATATCCAGATGCTGGTCAGGAGAAGGGATATCGGCACAGGCAGTGCCGATATCCCTTTTTTTGATGTTTTTTTCGCTGCGGCATGCTCTAATTTGGTGGCGCGGAAAAGTACTGGAAAACTACGCCACATCCGCTGGCAAGACTTTGCGGCATCGCTTGTTGGACAAAATTTTTGCTTTAGGACCAAGTTTCGTACAAAAACGCGGGACCGGAAATCTCGTAACTATGAACTTGGAAGGAATCCGCCGCATCGAGAACTATATATCTCTTTTTGGTTCAAAGCTAATCAGTATTCTGATCATTCCTCCTTTGATTTTAATCTATGCCATATTTTTGGACTGGAAGTCAGCCTTGACCATGTTTTTGGTGTTACCGATTATAATAACGTTTATGATTTTACTTGGGAAAGTTGCTCGCAATAGAGTCACCCAGAAATATCAAAGCTACCGCATTCTAGCCAACCACTTTGTCGATTCATTACGCGGATTGGAAACATTAAAGCTGCTTGGGCTCAGTACAGGATATGCCAAAACAGTAGGCGCAACAAGCGAAAACTACCGCAAAGCTACAATTGGCACTTTAACTGTTGCGTTTATGTCAAATTTTGCCTTAGATTTCTTTTCTACGATTTCAGTTGCGTTAATTGCTCTATTTTTAGGCTTGCGTTTACTGGACGGGAACTTACTGCTGGCACCGGCCATTACCATGCTTATCCTCGCACCAGAATACTTTGCACCTATACGGGAATTCGGAGGAGACTATCACGCAACACTAGACGGCAAAAAAGCCTTTGATGACGTGCAAACAGTACTTGATACCACCATAACAGCAAAGTCTTGTGCAGAGGGAAACATCGCGTCATGGTCGGAATCCACACGCCTCGTCATCACAGATGTTACAGTCGGTAAAGATTGCACAACAGGCTCAGAAAGCCAACCCAACCGTTTGGAAACTTTCTCTTTTTCATGGCATGGTTTGGGTAAAATCGGCGTAATAGGTGCCAGCGGAGCCGGTAAATCCACTTTGGTTGAGCTGCTGGGAGGTTTTTTAAACCCAAAATCAGGTGAAATACGCATTAACGATGCTAATATACCCAATTTAAGACACTCCGATTGGCAAAAACAAATCATCTATATTCCCCAGCATCCATACATCTTTCAGACAACTTTAGCTGACAACATCCGCTTTTACACTCCTCAGGCAAGCGATGAGCAGGTCCAACAAGCCGCGCGTCAAGCCGGGCTGGATGAACTGACTGCCGTTTTGCCTTTAGGACTGAATGAGATGATAGGTGAAGGCGGCCGTGCTTTAAGCGGCGGGCAAGAGCAGCGTGTGGCTTTAGCACGCGCATTTTTGGATGCAGAGCGGCCCATCCTGCTTTTCGATGAGCCTACCGCACATATTGATATTGAAACAGAGTATGAACTCAAAAAAAGTATGCTGCCGCTCATGCAATCCCGCTTAGTGTTTTTTGCCACACACCGTTTGCACTGGATGCGTGAAATGGATTGGATATTAATGCTTGATAAAGGCTGTCTTGTAGCCCAAGGCCGCCCGGAAGATATATTTAAGCACAGTGCTTACCAAGCCTTAAATGACATTAAGAAAGCAAAGAAAACAGATGTTTAGAACAATTTCAGGACAGAGCGCAAACAATTTAAAGCCGCAAGTTAAATGGGTGAGTGACTATTTACGGCGTTATAAAAGATTGCTGTTCTTAATCTTGTTTTTGGGCTTGGCAACATATCTGTGTGCTGCAGGATTAATGTTCATATCCGGTTACCTGATTTCGGAGGCAGCTACTCAACCGGATAATATTCTGCTAATTTACTTACCGATCGTTTTAACCAGAGCTTTCGGTATTGCAAGGCCCAGTTTTCATTATGTAGAGCGCTTGGTCAGCCACAACTTTGTTTTACGTATGACTTCAGACCTGCGAGTGCGCCTCTACCACGCGTTGGAACCTGACGCCGCACAAAAGAAAAATAAGCATAAAACCGGAGATATTTTGAGCATATTAGCCGATGATATTGAGCATATCCAAAATTTATACATCAGAATTATTTTTCCGGCTGTGATTGCCGCATTGCTGTATCTGCTCGCTGTATTGGCACTAGGCATATTTTCTATCTTTTTCGCACTGTTTATGCTTTTGTGGATAGGAGTGATGATTATTCTGGTGCCGCTGGTATCTTTGGCAATAAACGGCGCACGGCGCTACAGCCAAAAAGGTTTACGCAACAACCTATACCAGTCACTGACAGACGCCGTATTGGGTATAAGAGATTGGCTGTACAGCGGGAGACAAGCTGACTTTATAAGCAACTATGAAACAAATGATGATCAGCTACGCACCTCTTACTGCCGAAGCAACCATTTTTCCAAAAGACGAGATTTTTTTTGGCAGATGTTAGCCGCTGTTGCGTTGGCTGCAGTGCTCATCTGGATCAGCAATTTGACGTCACACGGAAACCTCAGCACCAGTTGGATTGCAGCTTTTGTACTGGCAGTATTTCCGCTAATTGATGCATTTGCTCCCATTCCGGAAGCCTTTAGCAATCTGCCTTTGTACCAAGATTCTCTGAAGCGCCTCAATAACTTAGAACAACCGGCTAAATCAGGAGTTATAACACTGCCTGAAGAGCTAGTGGATACCCCTATCACAATCCGCTTACACAACTTATGTTTTCAATATGAAAAAGGCCACTCGGTTTTGCAGGGATTGAATTTGACTGTTGCACCAAAGCAAAAGATTGCTGTTCTAGGTCCAAGCGGAACCGGCAAATCTACCATGATAAGTTTAATCAGAGGGGATTTAACTCCAAGTAGTGGTACAGTTCAACTTAACAACACATCAAGTGCCTCTTTGGGAGACACCATAGCTTCTCTTATCGGTGTGCTAAATCAACGCCCATATCTGTTTGATACCACCATAGGCAATAATATACGGATGGGAAACCCGCTGGCATCAGAAGATGAAATACTCTTGGCAGCGACACAAGCAGGACTACATGAGCTACTTGAAGGGTTGTCGCTTGGTATAAATACACCTGTGGAAGAGGCTGGGGCACGTTTTTCCGGCGGAGAAAGACAACGCTTTGCTTTAGCACGCATAATATTGCAAAAAACACCTATCATCATTTTGGATGAGCCGACCATTGGCTTAGATCCAAAGCGAGAAGCAGAACTTATTGCCACAATCTTTGATGAACTTAAAGATAAAACCATTATCTGGGTCACACATCACCTGCGAGGCATGGAACGCATGGACAACATCATTTTTTTGGATAATGGTCATATTGCCATGGAAGGCACGCATGCAGAACTGTTGCAATCCAGCAAACGCTATCAAGACTTATATGCAATGGATACTTGGGGAGAACTCAAGACAAATGGCTAATGCCATTTATTGCATAGTGTATTGCATAGTGGAGTTGTATTTTCTAAAGCTAAGAAGCATCGCGCTTTTTGGACATATAGAATGCATTGGGCTAAAATGGAAAAGATATGACCAAATTGCGCTTCAAACCAGTATACTGGAGTATCATCTTTTTTGTTCTTGCCCAGTGTGTGATGTTCGCCATCACTCCGCGCATTGAGCCTTTTCTAGAAGACAATAATATCTACGTACCGTCTCAACCAGACACAGGCATATCAAACCCCATACAACTGAGACCGCAACCACCTACTACATCGCCAGAGGGAGAAGTTATACCTGGGGTGCCTCTAACATCCTCACTACTGTTTATTTTGCCGTATTTCGCAGCGCTGATAGCAGTGGTAAGTATATTATTTCTTATGCCGCTTAAAGCGCTCAAATTCTTCTTCCGTGCTATTTTCGCCGTCTTGTTTGCTTGGGGTGTATTTATACTATCCGTGTTTTACCTGCCATGGCAGGCAGCATTAGTTATTGGCGTTTGCGTAGGCATAAC
Source organism: Dehalococcoidia bacterium (assembly GCA_009786345.1). Classification (GTDB taxonomy): domain Bacteria; phylum Chloroflexota; class Dehalococcoidia; order Dehalococcoidales; family UBA1222; genus WRNG01. The sequence goes on from WQTJ01000101.1 coordinate 5,247, forward strand.
TTGGTTATGCTACACGCGCATGTGGCTGCATAACGCAGCACTACTCATAGCTATAGCCAGTCTGGCCTCTGTATTCGGGTACCTCATAACACCATGGACAGTCATGATATTGCTTGGAGTGTTAGCTATCTATGACTTACTGGCTGTACGCTTTGGTTTCATGATGTGGATGGCCAATAAAATGTCACAAAACGCCGCTTTGCCAGCATTCGTCATGCCGCGCAAAGCATCAGATTTGCGAACTACTGTACACAACATTAACCTTGATGAATTGGTAGTCACCAAGCCAAGTGAACGAGATTTTTCAATATTGGGCGGCGGAGATATCGCTTTTCCGCTGCTGTTAACTTCCTCCATGTTCTCGGCAAAGCAAGGCGGCTTATGGCCTGCAATGTTGATAGCATGTTTTGGATTGCTTGGTCTGTGCGCTGCTTACTTCATACAAAAATTACTCAAAGGCAAACCCGTACCGGCATTGCCTCCCATAGCTATTTGCGGATTGATTGGCATGCTCATATTCCAATTCACTCCACTGTTTTCATAATCGCTTTTTACAAGCGCTAACAGTAAACAACCCACCGCTTACGCTTATCGACTTCCGAACGCCATTTTGCTACAATTTTATGTAATGTCATTATCACTTTCAGTTTATATTCATGTCCCGTTTTGCATAAAACGCTGCAGCTACTGCTCATTCGTGTCATACGCAGACCGTGAAAATACATTGCCAACTTACGTTAATGCAGTAATCAATGAGATAAACCTACGGGCTGTAGCAGGCGCTAAGATTTCAACTATCTACATCGGCGGAGGCACACCAAGTCTTCTATCAACAGCCTCTATAAAGCGGCTACTGGATGCCTTACAGCACTATTACCAGATTGACCAAAATGTTGAGATTACACTGGAAGCCAACCCTGGCACTATAGACTTTGCATATCTGCAAGCATTACGTGCAATAGGCATCAATCGCTTAAGTTTAGGCATTCAGAGCTTAGATGAATCTGAGCTAATGCTACTTGGACGTATACACACAGCAACCCAGGCACAAACAGCAATCAGGCAAGCTCAACAGGCTGGTTTTGACAATATCAGCCTAGACTTTATTTATGGTATACCCGGGCGTCAAGGCAAATTGTGGGAAGCAATGCTCTGTGACATACCTAAACTAGGGATGCAGCACATTTCTCTCTACGGACTCACGATAGAAGAAGGGACTTTGCTGCATCAACGCATAGAATGCGGCGAGGTAGAAACCCAAGACAATGACATTGCCGCAACAGAATATGAGATCGCATCAAAGGTGCTGGAGCATGCCGGTTTGAGACAGTATGAAATTTCCAACTGGGCACTACCAGGTTATGAAAGCCGTCACAACACAGCTTATTGGTTACGCACGCCATATATCGGGCTTGGGGTAGCCTCCCACTCTTTTCTTGACGAAAAGCGCATAGCCAACACTTCCAGCTTGGACGAATACCTATCATATCTGGCACAAGACCAACTGCCGCCGCAAACAATTGAAGCCATAGACCACGCTACAGCCCTAGCTGAAAGCCTCATACTGGGACTGCGCCTCAACCAAGGAGTAGCGGCGGATGACATACAAGCACAATTTAGTATAGACTTATACAGTCATTTCGCGCAGCCTATTGAGGAGTGCATCTCTTTGGGATTGCTGGAACAATATGAGAATATTTTGCGCCTCACATCGCGCGGAAGACTGTTAGGCAATGAGGTTTTTTGGCGTTTTCTGCCGTGATAAAGCCATTATCACAGCAACAGAAATAGCACAGGCATTTTTATAATAATTTTTGTACGCGGATTTGATATGAATTTAGACCAAAGTTTAATACGTAATTTTTGCATCATCGCCCATATTGACCATGGTAAGTCAACGCTGGCTGACCGCCTTATTGAAAGTACCGGTGCTATGCGCCGTGAAGAAATCATAGAACAGGTGATGGACAGCATGGAACTTGAGCGCGAACGCGGCATCACCATCAAAGCCAAAGCTATCCGCCTGAACTATATGGCCGCCGACAGGCAGAACTACCTGTTAAATCTAATTGACACCCCAGGACATGTTGACTTTTCATATGAAGTATCACGCACACTCGCCGCATGTGACGGAGCAGTACTGCTAATTGACGTGACACAAGGCATACAGGCACAGACTTTAGCAAATGTTTATGCCGCCATGGAGCATAATCTGGAAATTATCCCTGTTCTAAACAAGATTGATCTTCCGGGAGCTGAGCCGGAGCGAGTCATGTCCGAAGTGAATACTATACTTGGCTATACGGCAGAGGAAACACTCAAAATTTCAGGCAAGACAGGGCAAGGCGTACCTGAACTATTAGAAGCCATCGTCCACCGCATCCCTCAGCCTTCCGGCAATTCTGAAGCTCCCATGCGTGCCATAATATTTGACTCATACTATGACCGTTATAAAGGCGTGATTGCATACCTTCGTGTAATTGACGGCAGTATCAAGCGCGGAGACCGCCTCAAACTCATGGCTGCCAACACTGAACTGGAAGTCATAGAGGTAGGTTATTTCAGCCCGCGAGAATGCCCTGTTGAAGTACTGGAAAGCGGTGAGGTCGGCTATATCGCCACCGGCTTAAAACAAGTCGGAGAAGCCCCTGTAGGAGATACTCTCACATCGGCTTCCAACCCTGCATCCGCACCGCTCGCCGGATATCGGCCCGCTAAACCAATGGTATTCGCCGGCATCTATCCCACGCTGGCCAACGACTATCCAACATTGCGTGAAGCTATGGAAAAACTAAAATTAAACGATGCCTCACTTTTTTATGAAATGGAAAACAGCCCTTTACTGGGTCACGGCTTCCGTTGCGGTTTTTTGGGACTGCTGCATCTCGACATCGTATATGAGAGATTAGAACGTGAGTTCGGGCTCAATTTAGTGGTAACAGCACCAGGCGTAAAATACCAGATAACCACAACCACAGGAGAACAGCTAACAGTGGTAAACCCAGGTGAAATGCCATCTCCTTCTCAGATAACACGCATGGAAGAGCCATGGGTAAAACTATCCATAATCACCCCTGCGAAGTTTATAGGCCCTATTATGGATCTTGAACGCGAATCAGGCGGAGTTCACAAACATACCGAATTTCTTGGCATGACAGTCGGCAGCGAAGAAAACCAGCGGGTGAGACTAGATTACGAAATGCCGCTACGCAACATGCTCA
>WQTJ01000102.1 GCA_009786345.1 Dehalococcoidia bacterium
CAAGGTGACGGAGTCCGGACAACTCTGTCTTAAAAAAGATAACCTCCCCCTTCCGTGCGCTGGCCTTGGGTGTAATCGGACTGGCGGCAGGGCCTATCCATAACTTCTTAAATGCAGAATTGTTATTCATAATACTTTCTGACCTCCTGTTATATACGATAGTTCACTCAGACAAAAGATTCCACGAAATGAACCTTTGTCAAAAAATATTACTCTTGAGTATACCGCTGATGGTGTAACCGGATAAAAAATTATGAGGATGGATATCTATGGGAAATATCTTATTGCAGGAAACTGCTATTGCTATTGAACGTGCTTTAGGTGCGGACTTACAGAAAATAACCGTCGAGCGAGCTGTGTTTGGGATATTCTTCTCTGGTGTAAAGCTTAGCAACGGACAAGGCGGCGTCTGTTTTACTCCTGTTAAGGAAATTCCTGAAGCTGTTTGCTGTCCCAGTTCAGCTAAAGCTATGCCTCTTTCAGGCCGCTTAAGCGGCCGATCGGCCGCAGAATACTTAGCTGATTTGGAACACGATAATATTCTGCGCAAAACACTGGCTATTGCCACGCTGAATGCGTTGAGTGCTACATATTGGTCGCGGCAAACTGCTCATAAATATGAAATTACAACAGGGAAAGATGCTTTTGATGATTTGGAAATTCCCGATAGCGGCAAAACAGTTGTAATTGGAGCCTTAGTCCCAATCCTGAAAAAACTAATTGCCGCAGAAGCTGATTTCAAGGTGCTGGAAATGGATTCTCGCACTTTAAAAAGCAAAGAGCTGGAGCATTTTGCACCGGCAGCAGAGATGTCCCGATATGTCCCGCAGGCGGACTTACTCGTTATAACCGGCACCACGCTAATCAATGACACACTTCCATCTATTTTAGAAATAGCTAAGCCAGGCGCAAAGATTGTTGTTGCAGGGCCGACAGCTAGTATGCTCCCTGAAGCTTTTTTCAAATACGGGGTTACTATACTGGGCGGCATTTTGGTAACAAAGTCTGATGAAATACTGGATGTAATTGCAGAAGCCGGGTCAGGTTATCATTTCTTTGGCAAATCAGCTGAACGATTGGTCCTTCAAAATGCAGGCACCGACGCAAATACGTGTGGTTGCGGCTGCGGGGGAATCTGCTAAACATTTGGATATTCACAATGCACATATTCCGTTCGGCTAAAAGCGAAGGTAAAAGCAATTTTGCGCTGCGGTTAATACTACTCTATGCAGTGTTAATAGTATGTTTATTTTTATCTTTTTTAGTTGGGCGATTTCCCATTTCTCCATATACAGTCTTGGAGCTTTTTCTCTCAAAGTTAGGGATTGTCACACCTCACTGGGAAAGCACGCTTGAAACGGTAGTTTTTTCTGTCCGCCTGCCGCGCATATTGCTGGCAATTATGGTAGGTGGATCGCTTTCTGTGTCAGGTGCTTCCTATCAGACATTGTTCAAAAATCCTATGGTATCACCAGATATTTTGGGAGTGTCAGCAGGTGCCGGTTTTGGCGCTGCACTTGCAATGCTGCACAGCGCCGGCTGGCTGGAAATCCAGTTGACTGCACTAGTATTTGGCTTAATAGCAGTAGTGTTAGCTTATGGCATAAGTTATATCTTCGCTCGTCAGGAAATCACTATTATGGTTTTGGCAGGGGTTGTTGTATCCAGCTTATTCTCAGCCTTATTATCAATCGTTAAAACACTTGCCGATACCACAAACGCTTTGCCGTCCATCACTTTTTGGCTGATGGGAAGTCTTGGAAGAAGCAGCAACGATAATGTAATGGTTATGCTGCCGGCTCTGATTTTTTCCATGCTGCTCTTATTTTTATTCCGCTACCAAATTAACACTCTGGCTGCCGGTGAGGATGAAGCCAAAACCATGGGGGTTAATGTGCTTTTGGTAAAAACCATAGTAGTGCTTTCATCAACATTAATGACTGTAATCGCAGTCAGTATTTGCGGCATTATTGGTTGGGTAGGCTTGGTGGTACCGCATATCGCCCGCATGCTAGTGGGAGCAAATTATCCTAAGTTGATTCTTACCTCCTTTGGCATTGGCGGTATATTCCTATTGATTATTGATAACATCGTGCGAGGTGTGCCAGGTATGGAACTGCCGCTGGGTGTATTGACAGCTTTAGTTGGTACTCCTGTTTTTGCTGTTTTGCTTTCACGTGTAAGAAAGGGTTGGGCATAATGCTGAAAGTAGACAATTTACGTTTTGCTTACCCGAATGGCAGAGATATTCTCACAGATGTTTCTTTCACGCTGCCACGAGGCGAGGTGCTCTGTCTCCTCGGTCCCAATGGGACAGGCAAAACTACGCTATTGCGATGCTTGTTAGGTTTGAATCGCAGCAAAGGAGGCCAAATCCGATGGGAAGAGCAGGCTATTGATAAGCTTTCTTCCCGTAAGCGTGCTCGCGTAATGGCTTATGTCCCCCAATCCTCAGCGCTCACTTTCCCTTATGAAGTATGCGAAGTTGTAATGATGGGAAGAGTCCCTCACCTAACATACGGCAGTGCTCCCGGATATGCAGATAAACAATGCGCTTTAGAAGTGCTCTGCCTCTTGGGAATTGAAAGCATGGCAAACAAGCTTTTTCAACGCTTAAGCGGTGGTGAGAAGCAATTAGTGCTTATTGCCAGAGCGCTAGCACAGCAAGCTGATCTGCTAGTGCTGGATGAGCCTACAGCCAGCCTTGATTTCAGCAACCAAGTGCGAACCTTGAAACTTATCCGCCGGCTGGCTGATCAAGGGTATACGGTTCTGATGACAACTCACTCACCAGATCAAGCATTCTTAGCAGCTACCAGAGTGCTGATGCTGCAAAATGGGGTGGTTTTTGCCGATGGCAGCCCGGATGCAGTGATTACTTCGGAAAATCTTTCATCACTTTATGACACACCAGCTGTAATAGCAGAATCAATAATTGTAGGAGGCAGAACTGTGAAAGTATGTGTTCCAGTTATAGATTAAAAACATACATGCTTATAAATACTTAAGGTAAAAAATTTATTTAAGGAGAATAACTAAATGAAGAAACTATTGATAATACTCACCTCGGCTGTATTATTGGTATCTTTCCTTTTGTCATCGGCTTGCGCAAGGACAATTACAACTACTCTCATGACCACTGTCACGACCACAGTCACCTCTGAGGAACCGCTGTTAGAAGAGACGACCCGTAAAGTGACGGATATGGCTGGACGGGTTGTGGAACTGCCAATGGAAATCAATCGCATTGGCACACTAGGTTCTATCGGAGTTATAAACACCTTTGTTGAATTGATGGGTGAAGGCAGCAAGCTTTTCAACGAAATGCCAGGGCGTTTCAAGAGTTCTGGCAGCTGGGATATGCATTATGAATTTGCGCCGCAGATTCTAAATGCGCCACTTTATGAAGATGCCAATGGCGAGATATTAATTGAGACCATTCTTCGAACTAAGCCTGATGTTTGCATAACCATGACCAAGTCGACAGCTGAATTTCTAGAAAAATACGATGTCGCCTGTATTTATCTGGAATGGCGCGATCTATCTGATATCCCCATAGCTGTTAACCTAATGGGAGAAGTATTGAACCGCCAAGATATGGCCGAGAAATATTTGACCTACTTTGATGAGAAGTTGGCTTTGTCCAAAAGCATTACAGCTGCTCTGCCAGAAAAAGACCGCATTAAAGTACTTTACGGTAATCCCATTACTTTTAGCCAGCCACATATTATTGCCGAATGGTGGATTACACAAGCCGGTGGTATAAGTGTAACTAACAATAATCGCTCTACTGAAAGCCTTACTTACACTTTTGAAGACATACTTCTTTGGAACCCAGATGTGATGATTGTTACTGACGCCCAACAAATCGCCGATATGAAAGCAGATAGCCGCTATAGCGGGATTACTGCTGTGAAAAACAATGCCATCTACGTTATCCCGACTGTAGCGCATGTCTGGGGTAATCGCACGGTGGAACAACCTTTGACCATACTGTGGACTCTGCATCATCTTTATCCTGGGCTTATGTCTTATGAAACTTTGGCACAGGAGATTAAATACTTCTACAAAACCTTCTTCCTTTACGATATGACTGACACACGAGTAGCAAAAATCATTGCTGGGGCGTAATGTGGCAAAATACAAAACAAAAAATGAAGCTTACTTAAACGCCGGGAAATTCGCCAGCCGCGAAGAAACTGTTGCGTGCCTGCTGCAAAAATGGCAACCTGCCCAGCGCCTTGAAACCGTGACATTAGAACAGGCGCTGGGAGGTTTTGTAGCAGAAGATCTCACATCACGCAATGTGCTGCCGGTTTGCCGTTCTTCTCAGAGAGATGGCATAGCCGTGCGTTATGCTGACTTTGCGAATGGTATACCGGAGACCTCTCATTGGCAGGAAGGCATTGATTATGCTGCCGCTGATATGGGGGATGATTTTGATGACGCCTTTGATACGGTAATCCCCATTGAGAATTTTATTGTCAATGAACAAGGCAAGGTCATCGGCCTTAATCCAAATACAGAACTTCAGAAAGGGCAGTTAATCAATCACATAGGCGCTACTTTGCAAGAGAATGAACCTCTGCTATTGAAAGGCCAGTCGGTAAATCCATGTCAGCTAAACCTATTAGCCGCTGCTGGAATAGAGGAGTTTAAGGTTGCATCCCGTCCCAAAATCTACTATATCCCGACTGGCAGCGAGTTGATCCCGCGCGGGCAGAAGCCCATGCGCGGGCAGAATATTGAATCCAATGGTATTATGGTGCAGTCCATGTTAGCAGGCTGGCAGGCTGATTTTTATGAGGTGCCTATCATCAAAGATGCCCCAGCGGAATTAGCTCAAGCCTTGGATCAAGCTCTGACCAAAGCCGATATAGTGTTAATCAACGGGGGCTCTTCCATGGGTAGTGAAGACTTTGTTTCAGGTTTGTTATCCAGAAAAGCTTCCTGGTACCAGCATGGAGTGCGCTCTGTCCCCGGTATGCCTGTGGCTGTTTCTATTATCAACGGCAAACCTGTAATTAATTTACCGGGTCCGCCTTTTGCTGCTTTTTGTGCATTGGATTGGTGCGTGAAAGCACTGATAGCCTTTTGGTATGGGTGTGCTGTGCCGCAGCGACGAAGTGTACAGGCCAAGCTTAGCAAGCCAATTAATAAGCCGCCTCAATTTGAGTTTTATATGCGCTTGAAACTGGATGCAGATGAGAGTGGAGGATATACTGCTAAGCCGCTTTCAGGGGACAGCCGATTTGCCGCTGCGTTAGGTAGCGCTAATGCTCTGATTATTTTGCCGTTTGGCAACACTGGTTATGCAGAAGGTGAACTGATTGGGGCGGAGGTGTTGTTTACTGAACAAATGGGGATGCCTCTAACACAATAGGTATTATTCATAGGACTGAGCCGAACGGGTATGCGTATGTTTCTGTAGTATGGTTTATTACTTGGCTATCTTAACCATAGGAGCTATTGTGAAAATAGCTCCTATGGTGACCTTAAGGTAAAGAGGGTGCTTATCTAGGAGGGATATAATGCTGCAGAAGTAGGTGCTTGCTGCAAGGCGTTACTAAAGACGTTTACATATCTTGAGAAAATAAAGTTGAGGCGTATGTAATTTCCATAGTGGTGCTTGTTTTCTAATCTACCCACGATGTTGGCATGCAAATGGCACAGACTGCGGTAATTGCCAATGGCGCGTAGTCCTTCATCAGTGAGTTTTGTATAACCACCGCCGACTCCTCCAAGCATTTTCTCGACCAGAGGTGATGAAGCCAAACGGTTCATATCCTCAACCCAGAGCCAGGCGTTACGATAAGCCATATTCAAATTTCTGGCAGCTGCCGCAAGTGTGCCGTATTCCATAATATTTTCCAGCAACCTTACACGCCTGTGGTCCAAATACAATTCCCCGTCTTTTTCAAGCCAAATACTGGTTTGAATGTTATACCCCGCCTGCGGCTGGCGTTCAACGTATATAACCCTGCAACTCTCCGGTTTCAAAGCTTTAGCGCTGCCTTTTCTTCTCTTGTATTAGCCATAGTACGGCAACTGCAACAAGTGCAATTATGGCAATGACGGCGATGACTATCCAGAGCGAACTGCCGCTTTCTCCATCTGTTGGCGGCGGTGAGGTCGCAGTATCAGTGTCTGTGGGAGTAGGTTATAACTTTATTCGCATCACCTCTTTGTTTTTGATAATCAAGCTTTTGCGTACATTAAATCGTGTACGCCCGACAAAGGAATACATGCCTTCAGTTTGAAAATTGAGTCAGCGCAAGAATTATAGCGATGCTATGCGGACACACTGACCATCGTTCTGCATAGCATCACCCCTTTTTTGCTTGAAAATTACATTCGCTGTTTTCATTCGTCGATCCAAATTAAAGCTGGTAGTTGCTTTATCAGGTAAGAAATGCGCTATATCATACCTACCTTAGCGCTATATCTCTAGCAATATATAGAAATATGGTACTGCAATTATTTCTCAATGTCAATAGCTAAAGCATTGACATTATTACAAATGCGTTATATCATATCTGACATATATCATGGGAAATACACTGAAAGGGAACTGATGAACTTTTTATGGAGTGAGCAAAATATCCGCTGGTTCTTGGATGCCAGCTCTTATACTGGTTTTCATAAAGAACTGGCTGCTCGAATTTCACCTTATCTGGAGTCGTCTGATACGCTTGGCGATATCGGGTGCGGGCTTGGCAGACTTGATCTTGAGCTTGCGCCTCACGTGGCAAATCTTACAGCCATTGATATCAATGAAACTGTAATAGCCCAACTTCAGCACGATGCAACCAGATTAGAGCTTCAAAACGTATATGCAAGATGTGCTGATGTAACTGAGATGACAGATTCTTTTGATGTTACTGTCATGAGTTTTTTCGGAAAGCCTGTAACCGATAGCGGATACCGCCGTTTTTGCCGCCGTCGGGCCATCCGAATTGTCAACACCAAAAATTTCGGGAATCTCTACCCTAGCAACCACAGACAGACTTCCAGAGATACTGTTCCCACGATTCAACATGAGCTGGATAAACAAGGCTATCGTTATCAGTTAATAACTGCCGCAATTGAATTTGGTCAGCCGTTACGCTCTTGGCAGGAAGCAGAACAATTTGTACTTCATAACGCTCCCAAGATTACCAAAAAGGAAGCCTTGGATTTTTTGCAGGGAAGCGCCACAAACACAGGGCGAAGTGACTTTCCGGTATATATTCCCAACCAAAAAGAGCTTGGCATATTTGTAATACATTGTGACTAGGAGGAACGACACATGAAAACATTTCAGCAGCATTTGCAGGAAGCCGCTTCTTATCACGGGCATATATGTGCAGGGCAGATTATTGGTGTGCGCATGGCGCGGATGGCCTTGAAATTACTTAAAATTGATGAGCCGGCTGATTTCCGCGATCTTATTGTGTACGTTGAGTGCGACCGCTGCTTGACCGATGCTATTGGCATTGTAACAGGCTGCAAGCTTGGCAGGCGCAACCTTAAGTGTATGGATTATGGAAAATCGGCCGCGACATTTTTAAATCTTCAGACAGGTGAGTCCATCCGAATTTATCGCAAGATGCGGACACAGATACCTGACGGTGTTGATTCGGCAGAGTTTTTCGCGGCGATTCCCGATGAAGAGCTATTCAGCACGGCGCATGTCAAAGTGCATTACAGACCTGAGGATTTGCCGGGCAAGCCGTTATACGCCATGACATGCCCGAAATGCGGTGAAGAAGTCATTGACGGGCGGCAGGTTACACAAAACGGTGTAGCTGTTTGTAAGTCCTGTGCAAATGGTGCTTATTATAATACGGAGGATTGCTAATGAATGCATAAGATATTTATAGCAAGCTGATCTGAAATACATAATAAAAAACAAAGGATTATTTCATTAATGAATACAAAAAAACAACCAAATACCAGTAAACGGCTGATTGCTTTCTTTTCCATGTTCATTACTATGGTTTTATTGGTTAGTGTCATTGGTTGCGGAGGGCAGAAAGACCCAAATGATCAAGGCACTATTCAGTTTACTGATTCCGTCGGCCGCGTAGTTGAAATCCCGAGTAAGATTGAGCGTGTTGCGCCATCCGGCACACTTGCACAAATCATTCTTTATACCTAATCTTGTTGATTGCAGGTGGTTGGGCGCCAATAATACAAGCCAAATGATTGGCATGGAGCAAAAGTTTAATGGACAGTGTTAAATCACAGAAACACAGTAGGCTTAAGCTTTCACGTTTCAGGCGGCATCCGAAAGAGGGCTACAGTGTTCAAGCGAGTGTTTGGATTGAAAAAGATGGCGAGCTGTATGTTGGTGGCGGACGAGCTTTATTACTGGAAAATATTGAAAAACATGGATCCCTTGCCGCTGCCGCACGAGTTATGAATGTAACATACCGTAACGCATGGCTTTGGGTTGATGCCATGAACCGTTTGGCACCATCGCCTCTGGTTGAAAAGACTGCTGGGGGCGCTGGCGGTGGTTATTGCCGGATCACTGATGAAGGACGGCAAGCCATTGCCAGGTATCGAGCACTGCGCAGCGAACTGGCAGCAATTATTGCTGATGAATAACCACCCGGTCAATAACTCAAAGATAATTCATACTAAAGCAATGTGTTTGACAAAAACGGAATATCACTGATAGTATGTATTTCTGGTGATATTCCTTGTAAGTATATATGTACTACAAAAAATAAAGGAGAAAATCATTTGAAGAAACTAATTAAATGGATGCCGGCACTCTTAGCAGTCATGCTTTTGCTATCCGGTATTGCCGGCTGCACTTC
>WQTJ01000103.1 GCA_009786345.1 Dehalococcoidia bacterium
CGATGGCTGTTAAGAAACGCGCAGAAGGTTTTTCAGCTGGTGAAACGGCGGCTTGGCTTGAGAAGAAAAAGCAGAGCTGTATGGGTTTTTTTACTGTAGATGACTTGATGTATCTGCATAGGGGCGGGCGGCTCAGCAAATTTTCAGCAGTTGCTGGTTCAATGTTGGGGGTTAAGCCTGTACTGAATGTTGCCCCTGATGGTTCTCTCAAACTCAAGGATAAGGTGCGCGGGCGGCAAGCGGCGTTGAGACTTATAGTTAGCCAATTGAAACGCAGCGTTGATGTTAATACAACACTTGATACAGTGTTTGTTACCCATACTGATTGTTTTGATGAGGCGCAGACAGTTGCCGCGATGGTTAAAGACGCTGTGAAAGTGTGCGATGTGATTATCATGATGATGGGCCCTGTTATTGGTGCACATGTTGGGCCAGGCGCTATCGCTTTGTTTGTTGAAGCCGATATGACGCGTGAGAAATATGAGAACAGATTTTATGGCGGAACGTAGATGTTGGATGGTTTTTGTAAATTTTGGTTGTTTACCTTGTATATTTTGACCTTAGCCTTATAGAATGGTTTATGCTCAGAAGCATTAAATTTTAGTAGGAGGGAATCAATCAGTGCAAGGTTATTGTGTTAAGTGCCGTGCCAAAAAAGAAATAAAAACCCCCAATGTCATTACCATGAAAAATGGTCGTCCGGCCACTCAGGGGGTTTGCCAGTCTTGTGGCTCCAAGATGTTCAGAATCGGCAAATAGTCGCACAGAATGTAAAAACGGGAAGTGGGGCCGCAAAAGCCCCACAACCATTATATAAAATGAAGTTTTCATGATGGGTAAGGCTAGCAAACTTATTGATGTGCATGAATTGATCCGGCGGCTGGAAAGGCTATATCCAAATGCGCGTATTGCTCTTGATTTTAGTAGTCCTCTGGAACTATTAATTGCTACTATTCTTTCTGCTCAAAGTACTGATATCGGTGTTAATAAAGCTACTCCAGCGCTGTTTGCGCGATATAAAACTGCTGCTGATTATGCTGCGGCGGATGTTGTTGAGTTGGAATCATTGATCAAGTCTACTGGCTTTTACCATAATAAATCCAAAAACATCATTGGCGCAGCACGCAAGTTGCAGGATGATTTTTGCGGGCATGTACCGCGCACTATGGCAGAGATAATCACATTGCCAGGGGTGGCACGCAAGACGGGCAATGTGGTGCTTTTCAATGCATATGGAATAGTCGAAGGCATTGCAGTTGACACTCATGTCATTCGTCTTTCTAATTTGTTGAGTTTAACTACTAATCGTGATCCTGTGAAAATTGAACAAGATCTCATGAGACAGGTGCCAAAACCTAAATGGGGCATGTTCTCTCATCTGCTTATAGCACATGGAAGAACAGTATGCGTGGCACGCAAACCAAAATGCACGGCATGCACGCTGAGCGATATTTGCCTAGGAACCCTTAAAAATTAAAGGCTACAACAGTTGTTTTAAATCTTGAAGAGTTGGCGGCTGTTGGCTGTAGTGTGGTTAGCAACTACTTCAGAGCTGATTCCATGGATGTGTGCCAGTTCAGTAACAGTGTCAGCAACATACGATGGCTCGTTGCGTTGCCCTCGTATTCTCTGTGGCGGCAAGTATGGGCAGTCTGTTTCCACCAGCAGTTTTTCCAATGGAAGCTGTTTTATCACTTCGCGAAAAGCTTTGGATGAAGGATAGCCGATATAGGCACCCAGAGAGATGTAGAAGCCCATTTGCAGGTATGAATGTGCTGTCTCTAATGTGCCGCTGAAGCAGTGAATAACCCCTGGAGCATATTTGTTAGCCCTAGTAGGTATCCACTCCTGTAATACATTCCGTATTTCTATTTCAGATTGCCGTGCGTGGATTAACACAGGCTTTTCCACTTCATCTGCTAGTAATAGTTGTTTACGCAACACATGTAATTGATGTTCGCGCGGAGCATAGTCGGCATGAAAATCCAATCCTATTTCGCCGATAGCCACTACGCGCGGATGTCGTGCCATCTGCGCAAGTTCTTGGAGATCTTTTTCTGTAATATCACTGCACTCTTGCGGGTGGATGCCGACAGCGGCATGAATGAAATTGTGGCGCTCAGCCAATTCTATCCCACTGATGCAATCTGCTATTTGCGTGCCGACATTGACGATGGCATACACATGGTTTTCCTGTGCACGTTTTATGACATGTTCACGATCGGTATCAAATTGTTCAACGGTTAGATGTGCATGACTGTCTATAAGGTTGAAAATTTGGCCTGGTGCAGTTTCAGTCATATTATGCTATCTAAAGAATTCCCAAATACCGGATATTAAATCTGCACCCCATTCAGTGCCTGAGATAAGTATTGATGGTAGTATGCCAAATAGCAAAATGCCAGCGCAAGCTATGAGTAAAACTGCTTTAGGTGCGAATGATGATCTGATGTTATCAGCAGATGCTGGGGCATCCACCCATATGGCGCGTATAATTTTCAGGTAATAACATGCTGAGATAACACTGTTGACGACAGCTATGATTACCAGCCAAAGAAGATCGTGCTGTACTGCTTGACTGAACACGTAAAGTTTGCCCATGAAGCCAACCAATGGCGGCAGTCCCATTAGAGACAGCAGACCCAGCGTCATGGCGCAAGCCAGCAGAGGCGATTGTTTGGCGAGCCCTGCGTAATCGGCGATATCATCATTGTCTTTATGCTTTGAGGCGATGATAATGACGGTGAATACGGCTACTTCTGCTACGGCAAAAGCAGTTAGATAGTACAGAAGACTACTACTGCTTATGGTGTGGAAACTGCCTATCCCCATAGTGGCAACAGCTATTAACATGTAGCCGCTTTGCGCTATGGATGAGTAGGCTAACAGCCGCTTGATATTATGCTGTGTTAGAGCCAGCAAGTTGCCTGCTGTCATAGTGATGGCACTTACTACTGCCAGTATTACTCCCCAGTTGTTACTTAGAGATTCTGGCAGGCTAAAGCCCGTAAGCAAAAATCGCACTAGTATACTGAAACCTGCGATTTTACTAACGGTGGAAAGGAAAAGAGTTATTGGCGTGGGTGCTCCTTCATATACATCTGGTGCCCACATATGGAAAGGCACGACCGCAATCTTAAATGCAAACCCTGCTAGTATTAGCACCAAACCAAAAATTAAACCCGCATTGTCGGCTATATTGCCTACTTGGATGGATGATACTGTCTGCGCGATATCTAGCAGGCTGGTGGAGCCGCTGAAGCCAAACACCAGCGCAAGACCGAATAAAAGTATGGCTGAGTTTACGGCACCAAGCAGTAGGTATTTTACGGCGGATTCACTGCTCTTGCTGTTTTTAAGCATCGCCACTAATGCATATAGCGAAATGGCTGTTAGCTCAATGGACAACAGCATGGCGATTATATCCTGTGCTGTGGCTGTGAGCATGGCACCTAGTGTGGCTGTCAGAAGCAAGGCATGGAACTCACCATGCAAGTTTTGTAATCGTTTGACATAATCAGTGGAAGCTAAAATGACGAGGCATGCAATTCCAAGAAATAAAAACTTGAAGTAAATGGCGTAGTTATCCAGTATAAATAGTCCGTTGCCTACGCTTAGCTCATGGCTGCCAATTAATGATATTGCCATGCCGAATGAGACTAGCAACCCGACTATGCTGGTGATAGTCACTAACAATTTATGACGGAAGAACAAATCTACTGCTATGACAACAATAGCAGTAACCGCCAAGCATATTTCTGGTCGCAACAAATCCAGATTCAAAAGCTACTCCTCTTAACTACCCACCAAACTGGATATAGCAGATACACTGCTTTGTATTACAGATGTCAGGATGGTGGGGCATATTCCTATAACGAATATTAATATTACTAAAAGCCCGCAATAGAATCGCTGCAATTTTCCTGCATCGCGTACGTTGTCAAACCCTAATAGCGCCGGACCATAAAATACGCGTTGTATGGTCCAAAGAATATATACTGCGGACAAAAGCACACCTAGTAGAGCTACAGTTGCAAACCATTTGGCCGAACTATTGAAGCTTCCAAGTAAGGTGGTGAACTCAGCGGCAAAGCCGCTGGTGGCAGGCAGTCCAAGTGCTCCTAGCCCGGCAAGCACAAAGAAAGTGGCGGTAGCCGGCATTTGACGCGCTAACCCGCCTAAGCTCGGTATTGTGGTCTTGTCTGTATGCTCTATGATTATTCCAGCGGTGATAAAGAGCAAACTGGTAACTAGACCGTGGCTTACCATTTGCAAGCTGGCACCTACCATAGATGTCTGTCCAAGTGCGAAAATGCCCAATAGAACAAATCCCATATGGCTAATGGAGCTATAAGCGATCAAACGTTTTAAGTTGGTTTGGCGAAGTGCCAATATGCCGCCGTAAATGATGCCGATTACGGCAAGTGTAAGCAAGATGGGGGCGTAACGTTGTGCTGATTGCGGAAAGAGGGTGACGCACAGACGAATTATGCCATATGCGCCCATTTTGGCTAGAGCTCCAGATAGCATGACGCTTACTGCTGTCGGTGCATCGGAGTAGGTGTCAGGCTGCCAGCTGTGCAGAGGTACAATTGGCAACTTGACTGCGAAACCAGCCAGCAACATGAAGAAAATCGGAACAGATGACATTGCTGGTATAGCGTTATTCCATGATATTCCGTTTCCGGGTTCCAAAGCACGCATTTCCAGTGTGCCTGAGACATAGTACATGCAGATAATGCCAGCAAGCATAAGAGCGCTGCCAGCGAGTGTAAAGATGACATACTTAAGGGCTGAGTTGCGTTTACTGCCGCTTCCCCATATGGAGATGAGGAAGTAAACAGGAATAACTTCAATCTCCCAAAATATGAAAAACAGCAGCAGGTTCAAAGAGCAGAAGACGCCAAGCACACTGGATTCCAGTACCAGCAGCCATATAAAGAACTCGCGTGCACGCGTTTCAACTTTCCATGATATAAGTACGGATGTTAGACCGAGCAGCGCAGTGAGTATTACAAGCGGCAAACTGATGCCGTCTATTCCCAAATGGTAGTTAGCTGAAAGTGCCGGAATCCAAGAATAGATTTCTTCAAATTGCATACCGCTTATATTGCGGTCAAAGTTTGCGAACAGGTGCAGTGATAAGGCCAGCACTGCTAGCGTGACGAAAACGGCTATGTATTTGATAGCTTTAACTGACAAGCGCGGCAACAGAGCCAGCATTATAGCTACTGCCAAGGGCAGGAATATAATTACTGAGAGAAAGTTAAAGCTCATATGAGTATTACCACCAGTGCAATAATCAAGATTCCGGTTATGGCTACTAAAGCATATAGTTGCAGCGCACCATTTTGTGTGCGGCTTGTACGGGATGCGACAGTTTTGGTAATGCTCGCCAATCCGCTTGTTGCACCATTAATTATCACCTGGTCAAACCACTGCGCTGCACGGAAAACTCCGCGATAGAGCAGGCTGCCTGCGATGAGTTTTTCATATAAATCATCCATCCAGTACTTGCGCGTAAGTATGGCATATATGGGATGGAGATTACCTTTGAGCCTATCCGGCTTGACCCATACTTTAATATACATCACGTAGGCAAGCAGGATACCGAACCCTGCTGTTGCCAGAGATATCCATGGCAGCGGATGTGTAAACATGCCTACAATACCATCCCAAAAGCTATTTGTTGCAAGCCCTTCAGATACAAATAGCCTTTCAAACCCGCCGTTGGCGTTGAGCCATCCGGAAGCTAGTGCCGGAATAGCCAAGATTATCATGGGGAGCAGCATGGTTTTAGACGATTCATGCAGGCGCTGACTGCCGCGGTATTTTCCGGCAAATACCATGAACACCACGCGGAATATATAAAAAGCTGTGAGGAACGTGGTGATAATAGCAAAGATAAACAGCAAAGGTTGTTTATCCCATGCAGCTGTGAGCACTTCTTCTTTGCTGAAAAAACCGGCTAGCGGCCAAATTCCGGCAAGAGACAGCGCTGCCAATGTGAAACAAGCGCATGTACATGGTAATTTTTTACGCAGTCCGCCCATCTCACGCATGTCAAAAGTACCTGTGGCATGGTTGATACTGCCGGCACCGAGGAACAGCAATGCCTTGAAAAAGGCATGATTGAACAAATAGAATATGCCAACCCAAACTCCGCCGAGTGCTAGCCCTAAGAACATCAGTCCCAGTTGAGAGATGGTGGAATATGCCAGTACACGTTTAATATCTTTCATCACCAGTCCCATGGTTCCGGCGAAGACTGCGGTGAATGCACCTACTATGCCAACTACGGTTAAGGCATGCGGTGCTGCGTCAAAGAGCGGGTACATGCGTCCTACCAGAAATACGCCGGCGGCAACCATGGTCGCTGCATGTATGAGAGCTGACACCGGTGTGGGCCCTTCCATAGCATCAGGCAGCCAAATGTGCAGAGGGAACTGTCCAGATTTACCTACCGCTCCGAGGAACAATCCCAAAGCGGACAGAGTTAGAACACCGCCTGAAAGTACGGCGGTAACAGCGCTACTGTTAAGCGCTAGTATGTCCAATGTGTTGGCTTTGGAGTACAGCAGTAGTAGTGCTGCTAGGAAGCCTATGTCGCCGATGCGTGTAATGAGGAAAGCTTTCTTGGCGGCGGCAATAGCTGACGGCCGGTGAAACCAAAAGCCGATGAGCAGGTATGAAGACAGCCCCACAAGCTCCCAAAATATGAATGTTGAAAGCAGATTGGTTGACATAATCAACCCAAGCATAGAAGCTGTGAAAAGTGAGATAAAAGCGAAATAGCGCCGATATGACGGGTCTGAGTGCATATAGGCGCGCGAGTAAACCTGTACAATGAAACTGACAGCTGTGACCACAACTAACATCACAGCACTCAGCGGATCTAGTAAAAGGCCGAAGTTAAAGATGGGGCCATTTGTAATATCAAGCCAGTTTAAACCATTCACTAAAATTTGATGCCCATCAGTATTCCAAACGCTGATGAGCAGCCAGCATGAGAGTATGAACGAAATTCCGATAGCTCCAATGGATATATAGCTGGCTGGTTCAGCTTTGCCGGGGAATGGGCGTATAAGTGGCGCGATGACAGCGAAAGCTGCCAGTGGTAACCACCAGATAGCCCATATAAATTCAGGAGCTATGCTACTTATATGCATTTCTTACCATTTCAACAAGTTGATATTTTTAATATCGATATTCTTACGCTGCCGATAGAATGTGATGATGGTAGCGAGTCCTACTGACACTTCGGCAGCGGCTATTACTAAACTGAAAATGACAATGGCTTGCCCGTAAAAAAAGATATAGCGCGAAAAAGCCACCAGTGTCAGGTTGGCGGCATTGAGCATTAGTTCTATACACATCAGTATTACAACGGCGTTGCGGCGCGACAATACTCCGTACAGTCCGACGCCGAAGAGCAGAACTGATAAAACAAGATAATGCGTTAATCCGATATCCATATCATTTCTCTTTAGCTACACTAATCGCACCGATTACGGCAACCATAATAAGCAGTGCTGCTATTTCTACAGCCAATACCAACCCGCTCTGCCCAAAGAGCATTTGTCCTATGGATTTTGCGGGCAACGACGTATCAGATAGCGTAAATTTTGGAACCCATTTGGTATTAAGTATTGTCCAGATAGCAATGCCAATGAAAGCAAGTGAACATACAATAGCCGGCAATTTATAAGTAGAGGATCTGTTGCTGTGCTCAACATCGCGCGTCATGACGATTGCCATGATAATAAGTACAGCTATGGCACCTATGTAAATCAGAATTTGAATTATACCAAGGTATTCATTTGAAAGAGTGATAAATAATCCTGCGATGGATAAAATGCATAGTATCAGCCCCAGCGCGGCACGGAACAGGCTGTGCATGGTTACCACCATTAGCGCACCCGCTATGGCCATTGCTGCAAACACCCAAAATGCGATATTAATGCCCATAATTCCGCTATTTCTTCTTGTCTTTTATTTTTTCAATACAGAGAGTCTGCTCAGGTAAAGTACGCGCTATCTCCGGGTGGTAATAGCCACTGGCTTGTTGCTTTTGCGGTGTGAGCAATTCTTCTTTTTGCAATGTCTGATCTGAAAGACGATAGCTGGAACGCTCATATTCTGTGCCCATAAAAAGGGCATCAAATGGGCATGCTTCTACGCACAGACCGCAGTAGATGCACTGGCCGCCTTTGAGCTCCCATTTTTCAGGTTTATATTGCATGTCGCAGCGCAGACAGCGTGCGCATTCAGACTCTGCCTCTTCTTTGTTCCAGCTGATTTCCACACCTTCAAAAGTGTTTAGTCGTTTATCGTGTGAAATAGTGCTATTGTGCGGACGGAATCCTTCGCGTGGTGCTCCGTCACGCTTAATTGACGTTTCCGGCGTAGCAAGTACTTCTTGAATATTGCCATCGCCGCCAAGATATTTGTCGATTGAGCTTGCTGCTATGCGCCCTTGAGCGATGCACTCAATGACTGTTGCAGGGCCAAGTACAGCATCGCCTCCGGCGTATACCCCAGCCTTGTTTGTAGATAGTGTTTCGCTATCTACTATCAACCGGCTGCTGCGATCGGTGGACAAAGCAAAGCTTTTGGGTACTATAGGGCTTTGGCTTACTGCTGAAATGATATGGTCTAGTTCAACAGCATATTCGCTGCCTTTAATCTGTTCTGGTTTACGTCTGCCGCTTGAATCTTCTGCTCCCAGCTTCATACGTATGCACTCAAGCATCAGTTTGCCGTCTTGCCGGAATACTTTTGATGGAGCAGCCAAAAATACAAGCTTAACACCTTCATCCACCGCTTCTTCTATTTCTTCGGGTGCAGCAGGCATTTCGGCGCGGGTGCGGCGGTAAATCAGGCTGACTTCTTCTGCACCTTCGCGCACAGCAGTGCGGGCGCAGTCAATAGCGGTGTTTCCGCCGCCGATGACTGCCACACGCTTGCCTAATTCACTATGGCGTCCAAGATTAACCTCTCGTAAGAAATCCACTCCGCCTAGCACGCCATCTTC